>CAZGVP010000013.1:0-21177 GCA_964529135.1 uncultured Caulobacterales bacterium
AGAAATCACCGAACGCAAGCGTATGGAGCTTGATCATGGCCAGGATCAAAAATTAAAAGCTATCGGTAATCTCGCTGGTGAGGTCGCACATGACTTCAATAATTTCCTTCAAACGATTTTGGGTAATTGTGACTTGTTGTTGATCAACCACCCAGTGGGTGACCCCAGCTATGAACAGCTAGTGATTATCAGGGAAGAAAGCCAGCGCCTGGCTAATCTAACCAAACAATTATTGGCGTTTTCCCGAAAGCAGACAATGAAGCGAACAATGTTGTCGTTGACGGAGTTGTTGCGTGATTTTACCAAATTTCTGGACCGGGCTGTGGGAGATAAAGTCCAGCTTGATTTGATAAATGGTCGGGGTTTGAAGCCAGTGAAGGTTGATCAGAATCAACTGGAAGCGGCGATCATGAATCTCGCTGTGAATGCAAGGGATGCAATGGGGTCCAAGGGTGGAAAATTAACTATCAGCACCCGCCATGTTTCGATGCAAGAAATTATTGAAGGCGGATTTTCTGATTTGTCGCATCAAGATCACGTCTTGATTGAAATTAGCGATACTGGCCCCGGTGTTCCAGCCGATATTGTCGATAAGATTTTTGATCCATTTTTTACAACCAAAGATGTCGGTAAGGGAACCGGCTTGGGTCTTTCTACTGTTCATGGCGTGATCGGGCAGATGGGCGGTGGCATTTATCTCACCTCCACTGAGGGGGAAGGGGCAGTGTTTAGTATTTATTTGCCTGCTATCGATCCAGAGGAGTTGATAGAAGCCAAGGAGACGGTCACTCCTGTGTTGGAAGTTGCAGATCTAACTGGTGATGGACGTATCCTGGTAGTGGAAGATGAAGATTCTGTCCGTAATTTTGTTGTCGTTGCGCTTCGTGGGCGTGGCTATGAAGTTATGGAAGCGTGTGATGGTGTGGACGCGCTTGACGTCCTGGAAGAAAATGGCGCTAACCATTTTGATCTGATTATTTCCGATGTCATGATGACTGAAATGGATGGTCCTGTATTTGTTCAGGAAGCTCAAAAAAAGTATGAAGGTCTGTCACGGGTAATCTTTATGTCCGGCTATGCAGAAGCAGCGATGCGTGACCAAATTGACCAAATTGCTAATACTGGCTATTTACAAAAACCATTTCAGGCTGAAGCTCTTGCAGCGGCAGTTAAAGAAATGATTGGCGGACCTAAAACTCACTAGCCACACACATAAATTAAACGATATGAGACAAATTGTATTCGATCTTGAAACTACCGGTTTCAAATTCTCTGAAGGGCACCGCATTGTTGAGATTGGTGCGGTTGAAATGATGCGTGGTGCGCTGACAAATCAATCCTTTCACACATATGTAAATCCAAAGCGGGATATGCCACAGGATGCATTTCGGGTTCACGGTATTTCGGGTGACTTTTTGAAAGACAAACCTGTTTTTAATGACCCGTCAGTTGCGCAAGCTTTTTTGGATTTTATCGGTGATGCAGAGCTGGTTGCTCACAATGGGATTGGATTTGATTTACCGTTTTTAAATGCAGAGTTAAAAGCGGCAAAACTTCCACAGATCAGCAATACATTGACCGATACTTTATTCATGGCTCGGCGTAAATTCCCTGGAGCCCCGGCTAATCTTGATGCGTTATGTTCTCGGTTCGGTGTTGATACCAAGCAGCGTGAACGTGACGGACACGGCGCTCTGCTTGATTCTCGTTTGCTGGCTGAGGTCTATATTCATTTGACGGGGGGCGCACAAGCCGGGCTGGATTTTCAACGTGGCGATACTAAGACCAACTCAAGTGGAAACTCGAAACGAAAAAAAGCCCAACAGCGTGCCAAGCCTTTACCTGCTCTCGTTACAGAAGATGAAAGCGCGGCGCATAAAAAGTTTCTGGAAACTCTTGGTGAGGGGTGCGCTTGGTCCAAGTGGCAATCTCACTAGGTCATTTGATTCTTGAGTTGAGGGAGGGTGCTCTGTAAGCATAATTTAACTTCACGCCGGATAGAATGATCTTTGTGTAATAATGAGTGTGCGTCAGAAAATTGAAAGTAATCAAAATGGCTGCAATACAAGAACAACAATTGATTGCCTTTCAAGGGGAACAGGGTGCGTATTCGGAGATTGCCTGCCGTGAATTTTCCAAAGGGTATGAGCCTTTAGCGTGCGCAACCTTTGAAGAAGCGATTGATAAGGTTCGTAACGGGGGGGCGACGCGTGCGATGTTGCCTGTTGAAAATTCAGTGGCAGGCCGGGTTTCTGATATTCATGTCCTGCTACCGGAATCTGACCTTTTTATCATTGGTGAGCATTTTTTGCCGATTCATCATCAGTTGATGGCACTACCTGGCGTTGAGATAAAGGATATTACCCGTGTGCGAAGTCATGCAATGGCGCTCGGGCAATGTCGTCGACTATTTCGAGCCCATGACTTTTTACCTGAGGTTAGTGGCGACACTGCAGGCGCGGCGCGTATTCTCAGTGAACAGAAAGACAAGACGCACGCGGTGATTGCCTCACGGTTGGCGGCGCAAATTTATGGTCTAAATATTCTTGCTGAAGATATTGAAGATGCAGGTCATAACACAACCCGATTTTTGGAAATGTCTCCAGAACCAATGGATGCTGGCCCCGAAGAAGGTGATGTCGTAACAAGTTTTGTGTTTCAAGTCCGCAATATTCCAGCCGCATTGTATAAGGCAATGGGAGGGTTTGCTACCAATGGCGTTAACATGACCAAGCTGGAAAGCTATCAACTTGATGGTACATTCACCGCGACGAGATTTTACGCAGATATTGAGGGGCACCCGGAAGATCGCTCTGTGCGCCTGGCACTGGAAGAGTTGAGTTTCTTTTCATCTTCGTTAAAAATCCTGGGTGTTTATAAATCGGCACGCTTGCGTGGCAATGGCTAGAACGTATTTTCTTCATATTGAAGAGAGAACGCCGCAGGTCTGTTTTTGGTTGAAAATTTATGCCCCAAAATCTGCTACATTTTTTGTGAACCTGCTCTATATCGTAATCCAGGCGTCCAATAATTGTCGTGCAATTGTAAAGCGTGGTGGCAGAAAAATCTCTGAAGTTTTATCACCATTCAGGATGCTGCTAATAGTATCGCGCGAAAGCCATTGTGCTTCTTCTATTTCTTTCGTGTCGAGGGTAAGATCGCGCTTTTCAGCATCGGCAAACATTCCCATCATCATAGAAGATGGGAATGGCCATGGCTGCGAGAATTTATAACATATATTATTCACGATAAGACCGGCTTCTTCATAAATTTCGCGAGCTGCGCATTCTTCGATGGTTTCTCCTGGTTCCGCAAATCCGGCAAGGCATGAGAGAAACCCAGGTGGGAAGTGTGGGCCGCGCCCCAAAAGGCAATGATCTTCATGTTGCACAAGGACGATCGCCACAGGATCTGTGCGTGGAAAATGATCAGCTTTACAGGATGTACACGTTCTTTTAGTGCCGCCATCTGAGGGAAAGCTCGCAGCGCCACACATGCTGCAGAATTGATGACGCTGATGCCAATCCAGCAACCAGCGTGCCTGACCAAGAATAGCAAGTGAGGCATTATCTATTTTTCCGGAAATATTGCGAAGATTTGTATACGCGCCAATATCCCCAAAAGGTGCATGTTCAGCACGTGCATTTGAACCGGATGCATCCAGTGCAAACAGTGCGCGTTGTTCTTCGTCAATCCCGAGAAACACAATCAAGGCATCAGCGGGAAATTCAGACTTCGCCGCAATTGCCAAAAACCCCGCCTCATTGTCAATGATGAGTGGATCGCCCTTATAAAAAGGGATTAAGAGGTTGGTTTCAGCGGTGAGGTTGCGCTCAACCCATGTTGGGTCCGCTCTGTGATTTGAAGCACGATCAAGTGGATTCCCGGCGAAGGCGATCGGTAATGGAGAAACGGGCATACAGTATATAGTGCTCTGGGAAAATGTATCTGATAATCTGTTGGTAGCTGGTTTGTGGTCAGAGGGCCAGTGATATAGGCCAATCACGGGTTCAAAGAACGAGAAATCACGCATTGAACATGAAAGGGCTTGCAATTTTACAGAGTGGCCCCGATATTCCGTCTCGGAAGGCTGGTGGACTTGCATCTCGCCAACCCGGTCAGGTCCGGAAGGAAGCAGCCGCAACGAGTTTCCGCAAGGGTCGCTCAGCTTTCCACCCTGGTTTCCAGGCCATAGTTTGTTTTTTGAATTTAACTGATTTTCAAAAGGTCAATTCACTTCACAGGCCTTGTAAAGTCGCGAACTGCTACTGTGGGTAATTCCCTCTTTATTCATGGGGCCATATCCCCCATATTCAGCTATAATGAGTGTGACCGAAAATAATACCAATGGGCAAGAAAAGGCGCCTTATGAGGTGCTGGCGCGAAAATACCGTCCCCGCAGCTTTGATGACCTGATTGGTCATGAAGCGATGGTGCGCACCCTTGAAAATGCGTTTTCGGCAAGGCGCATCGCTCACGCTTACATTCTAACCGGCGTGCGCGGGGTTGGTAAGACGACTACGGCGAGGATTTTGGCGCGGGCTTTAAACTATCAGCCTAAAGATAATGATACTGATTCAGGCCCACAAATTTATATGTCTGAAGAGGGTGTTCATTGCGCGGCAATTGCGCAAAGCCGTCATCCGGATGTTTTGGAAATGGACGCAGCCTCGCGGACCGGGGTTGGGGATATTCGCGACTTAATAGAAGGGGTACGTTATGCCCCTATCGAAGCACGCTATAAAGTGTATATTATAGATGAGGTTCACATGCTTTCAACGGCAGCGTTCAATGCGCTGTTGAAAACGCTGGAAGAGCCACCGCCTCATGTGAAGTTTATTTTCGCAACAACTGAAATCCGAAAGCTTCCCGTTACCGTATTGTCGCGCTGCCAGCGATTTGATTTACGGCGTATTGAGCCGGAAACCCTTATAGCTCACCTCGGAAAAATCGCCAAAGCAGAAAGGGTGAGCGTTGCAGCTGACGGTCTTGCGATGATAGCGCGTGCGGCTGAGGGTTCTGTGCGTGACGCGCTTTCTATTTTGGATCAGGCGATTGTTCAAGATGGTATGAGTGAAGGTGCCGGTGATGTTAGTGCTGATATAATCAGATCAATGCTTGGTTTGGCCGATCGCTCGCAAAGCTGGGTGTTGCTTGAGCAATGTCTGAAAGGTGATGCAGCGGCGGCGTTAGCCAGTTTCCAAGAGCAATATAATACGGGTGCCGACCCGTTGGTGATCATTCGTGATTTACTGGAGCTTGATCATCTGTTGACGCGGATCAAAGCGGCTGGTCCCTCAGCGGCGCATCATGGCCCAGCCGGTAGCGCCGATGCTGAGCGTGCGGTCGCTCTTGCTAATGGACTTTCCATGAATGCTTTAACGCGTGCATGGAGTTTGTTAATGAAGGGGCTTGATGAAATAAGGACAGCGCCTGATCCTGCCGCTGCCGGAGAGATGGCCCTGATCAGATTATGTTATGCCAGTGATCTACCAACCCCTGATGAAACACTCAGGATGCTAAAATCGGGAAACCTGTCGCCCGGCAATAGGCCGGGCCCCCCTGAAAAGCAATCAAGCGCTACAACACCGAGTGAATTGAACGCTCAGGCTGATGTTAGCCATGATAATACAATCCCGTTTCGAACTCCATCTGTTGTAAATCCGGAAAAAGAGCCTGCCAATGCCAGTGTAGATGGTCTCAGTGCTGATGGCCCCGATAAAACTCCCGAAGATTCAGTCAAGCCGAAGCTATTATCGCTCAAGGATATAGCAGCGCTTGCCACGCGAAAAAAAGATGCGCGCTTGCGCACCGAGCTCGAAGCTTTTGTGCATATGGTGAAGTTTGAACCACAATGCATCACGTTGCGATTGTCAGATCGTGCCCCCGGAGACCTGACAAACAGGCTGATGCGTCAGTTGAAAATATGGACCGGAGACTTGTGGACGATTGTTATTGTCGACGATCAAGCTGGGGACGCGACCTTGCGCGATAAACGTGATGCTGAAGTGCGGGCTCATCCCATGGTGAAGAAAGCTTTTGATCTTTTTCCTGATGCTGAAATTATTCGTGTTCGTGACCCTGACATGATGCCACAGATATTGGAGTTGGCATCAGAACAGGAAACCGATAACGACACCGATGATGAAATCGATGATACCAGAGAGGCTAAATCACCATGAAAGACATAGGCGATATTATGAAGCAGGCCGCTGGCTTGCAATCAAAGATGCAAGAGATGCAAGAGAAAATAGCCGGGATGGAGATAGAGGGCCAGGCTGGCGCTGGTATGGTTAAGGTAACTATGAACGGCAAGGGCTATGCAAAATCTGTCTCCATCGACCCAAGCTTGTTGAGTAGTGATGAAGCAGAAGTGATTGAAGATCTGATTACTGCGGCTATCAATGATGCAAAATCCAAACTGGAAACACGTTCTGCAGAAGAAATGCAGTCATTGACCTCCGGGTTGCCATTGCCGCCTGGCTTTAAGATGCCGTTCTAGCGATATTATACAAAGTAGTTTGTGAAAAGATGATTATAAAAGCTAATGGGATTGTGGGCTCGCATCCTTCATATAATAGGTAGAGGATTATGAGCGCTAATATCGGCCCAGAATTACAGCGTTTGATTGATCTGCTTGCTAAAATGCCTGGTTTGGGTCCGCGTTCAGCAACACGTGTTGCGTTATTTTTGTTAAAAAAACGCGAAACGGTAATGCACCCTCTGGCTTATGCGCTTTCCAATGCAGCCGAAAAAGTAAAATCCTGTTCGGTTTGCGGGAATTGGGATTCGATTGATCCTTGTGCGATTTGTGCGGACCGTGAGAGGTCGAACGCTATTATTTGTGTGGTGGAGAATGTGGCGGATCTTTGGGCGTTGGAGCGCGCGGGTGCGCATCGGGGCGTTTATCACGTGCTCGGTGGGCTGTTGTCGCCACTTGATGGAATTGGCCCGGATGATCTGAATGTTGCTACCTTAATATCGCGGGCGCGAGAAGGTAGTGTTACTGAAGTTGTGTTGGCATTGAGCGCTACTGTTGATGGCCAAACCACGGCGCATTATGTTTCTGATCATCTGGAAGCGCTAGATGTTAAGGTTACCCGCCTGTCTCATGGTGTACCGGTTGGTGGTGAGCTTGATTATCTTGATGAAGGTACGCTCACGGCTGCTATGAAAAGTCGCCGGTCGGTTTAGCATGCCATCATTACTCAAGCCCCCTGTACTTGCGCAAAAATCCTGGCTGGAAAATAGCTGGTATGTTGTGGTTGTAGCCAGTGAGTTGCGTGCTGGTAAATTGCTGCGCCGCCAAATTGCAGGCGAAGCAATAGTGTTTGGCCGTGCAGTTAACGGCAATCCTTTTGCGTTGAAAGATAGATGCCCCCATCGTGGTGCGCCATTATCGGCTGGTGAACTCGTTGACAATGGTGGCGAGTCTTGTGTGGCGTGTCCTTATCATGGATGGCAATTTTCTACGCAAAGCGGCGCTTGCCTGACAGTGCCTGCACTCAGTGAGAAGGATGATGCACGCCTAAAAGCCAAATCCGTTCAGGTTGAACGATTTCCTGTGCAAGAGATGCATGGTCTTTTGTGGGTATTCATTGGTGATGATGAGGCGCGTAGTGCAGTAAGGGATGAGCATAATTTCATACCATCTGTGCCTCTACCGCAAACCACTATTGCCAAAGGGTTGGGACCCAAAAGCGTTACAGTTCTGGAGGTGGCGGGCCCTTACGTGGAGGCTGTAACTGGCTTGGTTGATCCGGCGCATACGCCGTTTGTTCATAAACAATGGTGGTGGCGTGAAGGCCGTGTTGCTCAAGAAAAGCAAAAACACTATGAAATTTTACCTTGTGGTTTTCGGATCCCGGCTCATGAACCATCCTCGAACAGTCGCATCTATAAAATGTTAGGGGGGCAACCTACCACGCAAATTGATTTTATTTTGCCTGGCGTGCGGATCGAAACGGTGCGTCTTGGAGAGAAGGTTGTCGTTGGGTTAACTGTGATTGTACCGATCGAGGAAAATCGAAATCGAATTTTTCACGTTCTGTATTGGGATATTGCGTTGCTCTCCTGGGTAAAGCCAGTGATTGATGCAATGGCTCTGAGTTTTCTAAGGCAGGACGCACGCATCCTTTCTTTGCAGGCAACAAACTTACTGAGTTCCCAAACGGTGAACCCTCCAAAAAACCCTACGCTACCGTTGTTTTTGGGAGACCCAGATATGCCTGCAAAATGGCTGCACTTATTAAATCGTGCATGGCGAGAGCGTATGAACGGCAAAAATCCGGGGCCCTTTCAGAACCCGGTTGATTGTAAATCATTGCGATGGAAAACTTGACTTTTGATGTGTATTCAAACGCAGCTTATCTATCCGTAAGACTTTTGTCATTGTTGCTGAAATTGAATGTCAAAGGACGAATTGTACGTTCATCAGTGGCTCCGCTATCAGGATTACTGATTTTTGATGGCGTCTCACTTGCAGCAGGGCTTAACGGAGAAATTGATGGTGCTTCCTCTTTATTCGTTGCTGACTGCTCCAGGCCTCCCAGAGATACGAGAATTGGAGTTAAGTCAGGCTTCTCTTCAGCCGGTTCGGGGGTTGATTCTGAAGTAAACTCTGAAACGGTTTCAGTGGTGTGACCGTTTGTGTACGGTTCCGGCTGGTAAGCGTCTGGTAAAGATGCCGGCACCGCGCCCATAATACCAAGAGCATCCGCTCGTTGGGTATGCTCACTGGTTTCATACATTGTAGGTGCATGCGTTTCGACCGGTGGCGGCGTGGGGATGATTGGCGTCGTATTATAACGTTCGATAACTTCAACCAGAGACGATCGCTGATTTTGCATTTCGCTTTCCATCCTGTCAATGCGATCATTGAGGGCGTCAAACTTACGAGAGAGGACACGGTTTTCCTCACGAAACGCATGGAGGGAACGGCTTTGTTCGCCTAATGCTGTTTCAAGGTTACGCAAAATTTGCGTATTTTGTTCGCGTGCCTTTGTTTCTTCTGCATTTACTAGAGGGATAGGGGCAGGTGCCGGTTCTCTTGTTAACCGTTGCAGGGCGGCGATCTGGGTTTTAAGCTCAGAGGTGTCGTTGGCTAATCTTGAAAGTTGTGGCGCTGGTGTGCCTAGATTATCCAGTTTTTGCAGTACCCGATTAAAGTTCACATCAGATACGCGGCTTTGGTCGTTAATCTTTTTATCGAGTTTGGAAATTATTGTTTCGAATTCGCCGGTATTCATATTATTTGCCTGAGCTAGTTTTTCTTTTGCCAGTCTTTCTGTTTTCGAAAGACCGGTTTCTACACTGTTGGAGATCGCGGCAAACCGCGTTTCCATTGTTTCATCAAGGTGCGTCCTGTGCGTCATTGCTTCATCACGAATAGTCGTCAATTCATTATGGATGCTTTCGTGATGTGAGACTAATTGTTGCTCAAGATTATTGATGGATTGTGAATTTTCTGAATGTTTTATGTCAAGGTTTTTCAGTGTCTCTTCCAACTCATCTGGTAAATTTTCAGTGACCGGTTCTGGTGTGCTCAGCGTGTGTGGTGCAACATGGAATGTTTGTGGTGTTGGATCTGGTTCGAAGGAAACAGTTTCTATTTCTTGAGCGGGCTCATGAGGTGGTGTGCCTTCTTTTGCTGCGTCAAATTCTATGGATTCAGGTTCCACATCGATGACGCCATCATTTTCATCATCATTGAACTCGTTGGAATTGAATAAAGTATTGTTTTCACTGTCATGATCGCGAGCGACGCTGCCGCCAAACAATCGTGACATGAAGCCACGTTTTTCAACGGGATCTTGGATGTGGTCATCTTGCTCATCGAAACCAGAGAGCGGCTCTACCTCTTGATCGTCATCATGGAGGTGGCTGATAGCGCGGTCTTCATCTTCATCAAAGCCATAGGTGTTTTCTTCGCTGGCCTGAAAAAGGTCACCGGCTGCTGCCTCATCCACAGCGAGAGAGTTTGTAATCAGGCGGCGGATAAACCACCCAATTAAAAGAGCTGCAAATATTAAAACGAGAAGGAAGATAAACCATGATACGCCCTGCGAAAGATTGAAGAGCGGCTTTGCATCTGGGCCTCGAAGGCGATCAGTGTAAGGAGGTACAATATCTGCAGGTACCGGTTCTGTTACCGGGGCAGCTACTGGAACCGCAGGGTCAGTTAGCGGGGCCGGTTCTTCAGGGCCTGTGTCGGGGGTATCATCCTGTAAGTTTGAAACAGCTAGAATAGGGGCTCCTGTCAAGGAAGCAGCGGTTAACCGTAAAGGGCTTGAAGATGGTAAGAATGATGTTTCTGCAAGGGTAAAATCGCTGGATGCAGCTGTGCTGAAGGAAGCTATATTGTTACCATTAGCTTTATTGATATCAGGAGCCGTTGCTTGTGCTGCCTGACCGCTGAGCACCATCATAATGGCAATAGTAATGAATTTGCTTGTCCTGCTCAGCGAGGAAAAGTCATGTCTTTGTAATCCTCTCGCTTGAAAGAGGTCTCTGTCGATATTCATTTGATCCACCTTGCGACTTTGCAGCCAACAATATTTTTCCACAGCTGTGTCCCAACTTTTACACTATTACAAAAACAAAATAGCCGAAAGGCCCTGAAATCACCCATATTGGGTTAGAGTGAGCTGTCGCAGCCCCTTGACGCTTCTGTTTTTGCTACATAATTCAAGAGTCATGCCGATTAGACCCATACTCACCGCCCCAGATCCCCGCCTGCGAGAAGTTTCTACACCTGTAGATAAGGTGGATGATGATCTGCGCGTGCTGATGGATGATATGCTGGAGACCATGTATGACGCCCCTGGTATTGGTCTTGCCGCAATCCAGGTGGGGGTGCCTCTCAGGGTAATCGTCATGGATCTGGCAGGTGAGGATGAAGAGCCACAGCCGAGTTACTTTATTAACCCTGAAATCGTGAATCCATCAGAAGATACAAATGCTTACGAGGAAGGGTGCCTGTCTGTGCCCGATATTTACGAAGCGGTGGATCGCCCCTCTACCTGTACGATACGCTATCTTGATTATGATGGTAATGAGCAGGTGGTTCAGGCTGACGGGATGCTCGCAACTTGTATTCAGCATGAAATGGATCATCTGGAAGGGGTTCTTTTTATTGATCATCTTTCCCGGTTGAAACGCGACCGCATTGTCAAAAAGTTGAAAAAAGAACAAAAGCTTAAACAGGCTAGCTAATTATTTGGGTTGGGGTTGGTCAATAAAGGCAAATGATCTTTTTTTGCCAGTGAAACCCGCAGAACACGTCAAGAACAGGGAAACCAGCTGATGCGGATCGCCTTTATGGGGACACCGGAATTTTCGGTACCAGTGTTGAGTGAATTGATTGCCGCCGGGCATGAGATTGCTGCGGTCTATACACAACCGCCAAGACCTGCTGGTCGAGGTAAAAAATTGCGCCCGTCACCAATTCAAACCCTCGCAGAGCAATATAGTTTACCAATAAGAACGCCAGAGAACTTTAAAGCCGCTATTGATCGTGAGGAGTTTGAAGAGCTGGATCTGGATGTGGCGATTGTGGTTGCCTATGGGCTTATTCTACCACGCGCGATATTGGACGCACCAAAATTTGGATGTCTCAATTTACATGCATCTTTGTTACCGCGATGGCGCGGGGCTGCGCCTATTCATCGCTCGATCATGGCAGGTGACAGGGAGACCGGTGTGCAAGTGATGCAAATGGAGACCGGGCTGGATACAGGCCCCATTCTTTTGTCGGAGGCGGTGGAGATATCATCTGAAGATACTACGTCGACACTCCATGATCGATTATCCTCCATAGGCGCACAGCTTGTGCCCCGTGCGCTTGCTGCTCTGGAGAGAGATAGTTTGGTTCCATCATTTCAAGATGAAGAAGGCGTGACGTACGCTCATAAGATTAATACAGATCAAGCAGCTATAGATTGGAAAAAACCGGCCTGCGAAGTGGATTGGCATATTCGAGGACTTTCGCAATTTCCAGGTGCCTGGTGTATCATTGAGGACCGCGATAATGCGCCTGTACGGGTAAAAGTGCTTTTTTCTGAGCTGATGGGGCATCATGCTTACAAGCCTTCGCAAGCTGGTAGTGTGGTGCAGGCAGACGATGCATTGGTCATCGCCTGTGGGGAAGGGCATGTGCGTCTGATGCGTTTGCAGCGGCCCGGTAAAGCTCCACAAGACGCAGCTGATTTTCTGCGCGGTATGCCTGTGCACGCTTCTACGATTTTAAAAAGTACTGTGCATACTGGTTGACGGTTCTGCCGTGACTTGGCACTCGTGCGATGGCCCTTAATCAACGGGTTTATACGATCAAGGAAGGAAACCTTATGTCTGCTGACAGATCATTTGATATTATTGTGTACGGGGCTACCGGATATACTGGACGATTGGTTGCTGAGTATCTGTCGCGCACCTATGGTGTCGATGGTGATGTTAAGTGGGCCATGGCTGGCCGCAGCATTGACAAGCTTGCGATTGTGCGTGATGAAATTGGCGCACCTGCATCGACACCGTTGGTGGTTGCTGATGCTGAAGACCCGGTAAGTCTGCAAGCTATGGCAGGACGAGCACGTTGTGTTGTAACAACTGTTGGTCCCTATCAGCTTTATGGTGAACCTTTAATCGCTGCATGTTGTGATGCTGGTACGGATTATGTTGATCTGTGTGGTGAACCGATCTGGATGCACCAAATGATCGACAAGTATCAGGATAAGGCGGCGGTTTCTGGCGCGCGCATTGTTTTCTCTTGTGGATTTGATTCAATCCCGTTCGATCTTGGGGTCTGGTACCTTCAAGAAACTGCTCGTGAGAAATTAGGAGGACCTGTTCCAAGAATAAAGGGGCGAGTTCGAAAAATGCAGGGGACTTTTTCTGGTGGTACAGCCTATAGCCTAAAGGCAACGATGGCAGCGATCAAACAAGATCCTACATTAATGCCAGTGATGTTGAATCCATTTAGCTTGACGATGGGGTTTAGCGGTCCAGAGCAACCCATGGGAATGGCGCCAATAGAAGATACTGATATTGGCAGCTGGTCGGCCCCATTTATCATGGCTGCAATAAACACTAAAAACATTCACCGCTCTAACGCATTGCTAGATCATACGTATGGAGAAGATTTTGTGTATGATGAAATGATGTTGACGGGTCCAGGTGAGAGTGGCAAGGCGGCGGCTGAAGCTGCAGCGGGAGCAATGAAATCCATGGGTGGCGATGACGGCCCAAAACCAGGAGAGGGGCCTAGCTCTGAGGAGCGTGAAGCTGGTTTTTATGATATTCTTTTTTATGGCATCAGTGCGAAAAATGAAATCATTAAAGTTGGCGTCACTGGTGATCGTGATCCGGGTTATGGATCTACATCCAAAATGATAGCTGAAGCAGCGATTTGTCTTGTGACGGAAAGTTCGCAGACAAAAGGCGGTTTTTGGACGCCGGCTCCTGCAATGGGTGGTAAGTTAGTTGAACGCCTGAGAGAAAAAGCTGGATTGACCTTTGAGGTTGAAGCATAGCTCTTAATTGAGAGATATATTCAATTATGGCGTATTCATAAAAATGCCTCCATATGCTGGAGGTATTTTTAGTTTATTCATGGTGATTATCCGGGTGGGGAGAGTTTTTCCCGGCAACCATTAAAGCCATGAATGCATGGGTTGAACAAAACTGGGATAGCGGACCCGATTTGATGGTTATTTGATAGCACCGAAAAATTTTCGTTTGGCGCAATGAAGGCCAGTCGTTTTTTTGCAACGATAGGTTGAAAAAAGAACGCGGTCAGCGCGACCTAAAACATTTTCGATCGGCAGGAAGCCCACGCCAGTTTTCATTGCTCTGCTGTCAGTAGAATTGTCGCGATTGTCGCCCATTACAAACAGATGACCGTCCGGGACTAAAAATTCTTCCGTAGTATCTAATCTCTCATTGTTTGAAACTTCATAAATTGGGAAGCTTGCTTCATCATTGAGCATTTCGGTGTAGACGGTTACTTGCGTCACGTACCCTTTGTGGGCACGGTATGTATAATTATTAGTTTTTTCGCGTCCGGCTGGCTTGCCGTTTAAGAGCAGTCGTCCACCACGATACTGGACACGGTCTCCGGGAATGCCAATCACCCTTTTAATGAAGACAGTGTTGTTTTGTAGAGGGTTCTTGAAGGTGATAACTTCTCCGCGTTTTGGCGTGCGCCCGAAAAGACGGCCATTTTCACCGGGAAATTCTGGAGCAAATGAGAAAGGGAAGGAGTGACGCGAATACCCATAAATCAGCTTATTCACTACAATTCGGTCACCGACCTCAAGCGCTGGCTGCATGCTTTCACTGGGAATATAATTCATACCGAAGAAAAACAGTCGAAAAGTGAACACAGCGCCTAGTACCATCAGGAAAAAAGGTGCCTCGGTTTTGAAACTGTTCCAGAGTTTCCCCCCCGTGCTTAAGTCAGCCGTTTGTTTTGCCTCAGTTGTCTCGCTGGTCATAACGCCGATATTCCCTTAACTACCCCGATACTATACCGACAATGCCTCATGGGTCCGAGTGGGGCCATTTCAGCGGTCAGTGTGTTTACTGCCCTATTACGCCAGAACAGTTTGCTTATGCCAAGGTATAAATTAACAGTAGAGTTTGATGGCACGGCTTATGCCGGGTGGCAACGGCAAAAAAATGCCTCTACCATTCAGGAAACTCTCGAAGAGGCCGTAACAGCCTTTTGTGGCGAAACACCAAGAGTTGAGGGGGCGGGACGAACGGATGCGGGTGTGCATGCACTGGCGATGTCGGCGCATGTCGATATTGCAAGACCTGCCGAGGCATTCCAGGTGATGGGTGCACTTAACTATCATCTGAAACCGCATCCCATCTGTGTCGTCTCTGTGGAACATGTCAGTGATGATTTTCATGCCCGTTTTTCCTGTAAAGCCCGACATTATGAATATCGTATCATTAATCGTCATGCGCCATTGACTCTGGAGAGAAACAAAGCATGGCGCGTGAGCCCGCCACTGCAATCAGATGAAATGCATGAAGCTGCTCAACTGCTTGTGGGTCAACATGATTTTACAACCTTTAGGGCAAGCTTATGTCAGGCTGCTTCACCGCTGAAAACACTCACAAAGATTGATGTTAGCCGTTATGGTGAAGTGATTGTGGTTCGTTGCCATGCGCCGTCGTTTTTGCATCATCAGGTTCGGTCCATAGTTGGATCACTGGTTGAAGTTGGACGTGGCGCTTGGGGAATATCTGATTTTAACAAGGCCTTGAAAATTGCCGATCGAAAGGCCTGTGGTCCGGTGGCGCCGCCCGACGGGCTATATTTTATTAAAGCTGATTATGATGTGTGAGGAAGTGTGTTCATCAAACAGTCCTTGCTCCTGTATGCAGGTACGCGATATTGTTAGCCAGTGAAAAAGAGTGAACAAAATAAACATCCCAAGCCTGTTCGACGCGATATGCTTCATGTTTGCAGGCGTGGTGAGTGGAAACCTTTTGGTTTATTGGCCCGTAGCGCGCTTCTTGGCGTCATTGCCATTATGCCGATCCAGCCTGGTCATGCGACGATCCAGCTTGGGTTAACGGCTAATGAGCAGATTGATCGCGTGTTTCAAGATCCCGAGGGGCGAGAGACCTCGCCTAAAGAGTTTGAGTCTCGAAATCTCGAATTCCAGGAACAGGGGCAACTACAAGTTGAGGATCTGCAGGATATTGAACAGCGCCTGAAAAACCGCACTGCAGAAGAGGCTCGGCTCAATAAAGAAGCCGAAGATAAAGCTCAGCAAGTAAAAGCACTTCGCTATCAAATGATTGAGATGGCTAATTCTATTCAGGATTCTGAACGGGAAATTGCACGAATTGAACGTGAGTTGGAGAGGTTGGCGGCAGAAGAGGAAGAAGCGGCGGGTAAGCTGGCTCGCGAAGAGGGCAACCTGTCTGAAATTCTCGCGGCCTTGCAGGCGTTTGAACTATCACGTCCCCCAGCATTATTGGTATCTCCGGAAGATGCCAATCAGGCGGCACGTGCCGCGCTTCTCTTGTCTGAGGCTGCTCCGGCTCTGGCTGAAAAAGCAAAAGTGTTGCGTGATATTGTTGAGCAATTATCCGTCACAAGAATTGGGCTTGCTGATCAGCGGGCCAATTATGAGCGTACGGCAGCGGGTTTGGAAGCTCGGCGTCAGATTTTATCAGAGTTACTGATACGTAGAGAAGAAGAGCGAGACGTTGCCCAGCGTTTGGCTGCGGCTGCGCAAAAAGAAACGGCTGCATTGGCGGCGCAAGCCACATCCCTTAAGGGGGTGGTCGATCAACTGCAGCGGCTTGCTCATTCCGTCACGCCCCGACTGAAGCCAATTCGAAAAAACCCGAATCCGGTTGTTTCTGATGTGATTGCAGATAATGGCGCCGGGCGAGCAGACCCATCAAGGGGCATAGAAATTATTGATGGTTCCGCATCCGAAACAAATTCTGAAGATATTGAAAGTAGTGATATTGCGAGTCTGGGGAGGAGCTCCATTAAAGCGCTTCCTTCTCCAACCCCATTTAGTCCTGCCCGGTCGTTTCTTGGCGCTCGCGGGGCATTGCGCCCGCCAGTG
The DNA here is from genome assembly GCA_964529135.1 of uncultured Caulobacterales bacterium. Lineage (GTDB taxonomy): Bacteria > Pseudomonadota > Alphaproteobacteria > Caulobacterales > Parvularculaceae > CALLPQ01. Next base: position 16,596 of record CAZGVP010000013.1, read on the forward strand.
GTGGGGCGTGTTGTGGGGCGTTTTGGTCAGCTGACAGCTGATGGGGAACGTCTTGATGGAGTGCGCATTGAAGTGCGGGATCAGGCGATCGTGACAGCTCCTTATGAGGCAAGGGTGGTTTTTGCCCAGCGTTGGGGTCCGATCGGCAATATGGTTGTTCTCGATGTTGGCGGTGGATATCACATACTTTTGATGGGGGTTGGTCGGTTTCTCGTGGATGTGGGTCAAACCGTTAATGCGGGAGAACCACTGGCTGAAATGACTGCCCAGACCTCTTCATTGGATCTTCAGATCCGGAAAAACGGTGAACCGGTCAATCCTGCTCAATGGTTATCTGCAAAAACGGTTGAAGAAATGGCATTTTAAGCCCACGTTAACAAACATAAACCATTTTGTAGATTTATGAGCTGAAACTGACATAGAATAAAGCCTCGAAGCCGGAAAGTAGATTTGATGCCTGACACGAAAAAAAACCGTATCAATAGATATTCAGCAAACCGTTCAGACCGCCGGACAGCTCCTGAGCGCCGACGCAAGCGACTTTCCTTTACTCCAGGCCAGACAGCACTTCTTATGGGAGCTGCCCTTATTACAGGGTCAATGTTGAGTTCTGGCTATGCCAAGCCAAAATTTTCGGCGGAATATTTTACCAATATCAATCTTTTCGGGCGGATTTATGAAGAGGTTCACCAGAACTATGTGACTCCGCCAGAAGATCAAAAATTGATTAAAGGGGCTGTAGACGGAATGCTGTCAACGTTAGACCCTCATTCCAGCTATCTTACTGCTGATGATTTCAAAACAATGCAGGAGCAAACCCAGGGTAGTTTTGCTGGCCTTGGAATTCAGGTCCAAATGCCCAATGAAGGTCCGGATAAAGGGTATGTGTTAATTGTTGCGCCAATTGATGATACACCGGCGGCGCGTGCAGGATTAACTACAAGTGATTTGATCGTTGAGATCGATGGCGAGCCTGTTCAAGGCAAGACAATTGATGAAGCAATTGCATTGATGAAAGGTGAGCGTGGAACAAAGGTTGAATTGACAATCTTGCGTGACCGTGATCAACCAACTTTTAAAGTGCCGCTCGTGCGTGATATTGTCCGTGTTAATCCTGTGTTGGCTGAGGCAAAAGGTGATTTTGGGTATATCCGTGTCCGGACGTTCTCACAGCAAGCCGGGAAAAGTGTTCGCGAGGGTATTGAAGAATTGAATGATGAAATTCCTGGCGGCATGAAAGGTTTAGTTCTTGATATGCGATCCAACCCTGGCGGCTTGCTTGATCAGGCAGTTCAGATTAGCGACCTCTTCCTTGATGGGGGTGAGATTGTTTCTACGCGTGGACGCCGTGCACGCGATACTATTCGCGAATTGGGTACACCTGGTGACAAGCTTGCCGGTAAACCGATTGTTGTTCTCGTTAATGGCGGCTCTGCTTCTGCTTCGGAGATTGTTGCCGGTGCATTGCAAGATCGCAACCGCGCTTTGGTTCTTGGAACTCAAAGTTTTGGTAAGGGAAGTGTGCAGACTGTTATACCGTTGCAAAACGGATTGCAGGGTGCCCTTCGGTTAACCACTGCGCGATATTATACTCCATCGGGTAGATCTATTCAGGCGCAAGGGGTGGTACCTGATGTTGCATTTCCTGTGATTTTCCCAGGTCAAGATCAACTGGCGCAACGTCGAAGCGAAGCAGATTTGCCGGGTGCGCTTGATGTCCCTGAAAAAGAGGAAGCGCCAGAAAGCGAAGTGGTTGTGCAAGAAACTGTTGAAGAAGAGGTTATTGTTGAAACAGAGAATGTTGATACTGAAAGTGCAGCAAAAGATGAAGCTGCAGAAGCACTGGTAGAGCCTTTCTTGTGCGAGCAACCCGAGGGTGAGGATGCAGAATTCAGGGATTGTCAGCTTGAAAAAGCACTGGAATATCTTGGTGACACCACAGGTTACCAACAGGCTCTGGCCCAAGCCGCAACAGTGGAGCGGTAAGCTAAACCCCATGTGACGTTTGAATTATTGACCACAGCACCTGTGATGGGTAGTCACAGGTGCTGTGGTCGTTGTCCAACCATATTTTAGAAATTCTGAATTCTTATGACTAATGATACAGATTTATCCGGTGGTGCATCAGCGCAATATGGAGAGTTGCTAGTTGCTAACAATCAGGAAATTGCAGGTTGGGCTTTGAGCAATAAGGTTGGTCAACCTGTATTGATATCGATTTATGTGAATAATATTCACCTAACATCAGTATACGCCAATAGGGCAGATGTCGATCTTCCTGAGGAGGTCCCCGAAGTGGTGCGCGAACGCTCATGCCGGTTTAGAGTCACCTTGCATGAAACTTTGACAAATTGCCTGCCAATACAGAATAAAATTGAGGCTCGCTTTCAAAGCGGGCAAATGCTTTCTTTCGGTAAAAATTTTGTTGTTGATGTGCGTGGATTAGAAAATATTGGTGCGGAATACCTACAAGAGAAGTTTGATCAGGGTAGTGCATTTATTGCGAAGAGCGGAATTTTGATTAAACCTATTTCTGCGCGTCCTGGTTGGGGTAAGGTTGCCGTTGAGGCATATGTAGAAGCGACAAAAACAGTTAAATCTATCCTGAATAAGGATGTATTTATCGCATATGGTACATTACTTGGTAAGATTAGGGAAAACGGATTAATTGGTCACGATGATGATGTTGATGCGATGTTCTTGCTCGATGCTAATAATGCCGTTGATGCTGGGTATGAATTTTTTGAGGTGACGGAAAAATTAAAACAGGCAGGCTGTGATATCATTGCGGTCTATGAAGGGGGTAATTTTCATTGGCGAATGTCTAATAATATCGTCCTCGATATTTTTTGTTGTTGGGTATGCGAGGAAAATATCTGTGGTTATATGTTTGCGTTTCCAGGATCGCATGAAGATATCTACCCAGTTAAGAGCGACAGTTTATGTGATGTACAGGTTTCTCTTCCGGCATCACCTGAGAAATTTTTGTCAGGAATCTATGGTGAGAATTGGCGGATACCAGACCCGTATTTCCAGTGGCAACCCGATAAATCAGTGCTAAAGGATATGAGTGCATTCGCCAGAGGATTTAAGAGACTTTGATGGTATCAAATACAAACTCAGACTCTACGAGTAGTATAGAAAATATAGGTAGCTATTGGGACACGTTTTACACCAGACAACGACGCCGGCTGCCTTCGCAATTTGCGGCTATGGTAGCGAGTGAGCTACATGAACCGCATTTTATTATTGATCTTGGGTGCGGGAATGGCCGTGACACTGTTTTTTTGGCAGAATGTGGACACCGTTGTATCGGTCTTGATGCTTCCGAAACAATTATCGAGGCTAATAAATCTGAGATTGACCAACTCGTAGATCGAGGGCTTTCCTTCAAACATTTTTTGATCGGCGAAAACCGCTTATCTGAAATATGGAACACCGATATTTCCGAACAATCTAAAGACTTACCTGTAATTATTTATAGTCGATTTTTGTTGCACGCGATTCCAGAGACTTTAGAGAATTTTTTGGTTCATGATATTTATCAATGTGGATCAAATCTAAGTAACCTCTATATTGAATACCGTGAATTACGGGATAAAGAAATCGACAAAATTTATAGCGACCATTATCGAAGGTTTGTTGATGCTGGTGTTTTTGCAAGAAAGATGATGGATAACGGGGGGATGATCTTAGATTATCAAATAATTGGCCGCGGTTTGGCAAAATTTCGCGAAGAAGACCCTTGGATTGCACGTCAGATATTTGTGGCTGGGCGTGATGGCACCTAAAAAAACAACCAGGAAGATAGCAAAAAAACCGTTAAAATTTTCAGGTTCGGGAACCTGCGAAATTTGTGATCAGGAGGTTATTTTTACCTCAAAATTTACATGGTTTCGTGATCATCTCCTCTGCTCAAATTGCGGGTCAATTCCCAGAGAGCGTGCATTGATGAGGGTTATTCGTCAGTATTATACAGACTATAAAACGCTTTCTATTCATGAATCATCGCCAGCCAAAAGAGGTGTTTCTGAAAAGCTGTCAATGGAATGTTCTGATTATAGTTATTCACATTTCTTTGACGATATCCCAAGCGGTGAACGCCACCCAGATAGCGGTGATCGTTGTGAGAATCTTGAAGCGTTGAGTTTTCCAGATAATTCGTTCGACCTCTTTGTGACGCAAGATGTGCTGGAGCATGTTTTTCATCCGCGTAAGGTATTTAGAGAGATTGCGCGCGTGTTGAAGCCAGGTGGCGCCCATATATTTACAGTGCCTCTTGTTAATAAAATGCAAAAAACATCACGCCGAGCAGAGTTGGCAAAAGATGGTGAGGTTATTCATCTTGAAGAGGCGCAATATCATGGTAATCCGGTTGATCCCAACGGCTCTCTTGTGACAATGGATTGGGGATATGATATTGGAATATTTGTTACAGAAGCGGCATCCACCCCAACTATTTTAATACAAATAGATGATATCAGTTCAGGTATCCGAGCTGAATATAATGATGTTGTCATCAGTTTTAAAAGAAAACGCCACGCGCAATAAGTCTATTTTGAAGCGCTGGGGTGCCAGTTAT
>CAZGVP010000014.1:0-20395 GCA_964529135.1 uncultured Caulobacterales bacterium
CTTCGCAATCATAAACAGCCGCCGATGGCATTAATGATGGCATGAATATATCACTTGCGCTGTATGGTTACTGACGTGCTTTTACAAGGCAATCTTGATTACGTGCTTTTAATCCGTCGCAGTAAGTGCTTGCATCGCTCTTAGTATCAAAGCCGGCTATACGCAGACGGTAGTATATTCCCTTCTCACCAAGATCAGCACGCTCTATGTCCTTGGTTTTACCATCCAAATAACCACCAAAGCGCCCACTAAGCCGGTTCCAGAAATTATCCGCTTCAACTTCCGAACGGAAAGCACCAACTTGCACCAAATGCGTACTATTAAAAGAACTTGTGGATGTAGTCACAGGGCGGGTCGCAACTACTTGAGTTGGAGAAGTTGTACCAACACTGCCTGTCCCTGCATTACTCGTTTTTTCGCTCTCCGTCACAGCACTATCAATAATGCTGGTAAGCTGATCATTGTCATCTGCACCATACTGCACACCAGTAGCTGCAGCTGCACCTTCAACACGACCAACAACGGAATTAGTAACATTGGTAACCCCTGCGGCTACGGCTTCCACACTACCATCAACAACACCGCTAACAGTTTCACCTGCCGATGCAGCAATATCAGCAATAGGATCGCCAGATTCCGCAAGAATAGGTTCTTCCGGTCCATCACCTAACACTTCAGCTCGCGATGTGGTGTTACCGTCAAACCGGTCATAAACTTCGCGTGTTTCAGTAATCGCACCACTATCATTGCTGGCAATTGTCTTTACCGGCTCGGGATCTGCCGCGATTTGAGGAATATCGCCAGCCGTCCCCTGACGCACACCTTTATTGTAAGCAAGCCAGACGATGAAAGAAAATGCCAATAGCATTCCCAATATAATCAACAAGACAACAAGACCGGAAACACCGCGCTCATTATCCTCATCGTCAAAGCCGTCATACTCATCATAGTCGTCATCAAATGCATCAGTACCACTGGTCATGGTGGACCTCTCTTAGTTTTAACGTCCCGTTTGGCTTAGCACAAAGCGTATTGCTTCCCAGAATAGCCCAGTTTTGCTCACCATTTACAAGCGACATAATTGCGGTTTTTGATGAAACCGCAATTATGCTTAAAAATTTGTACAATCCGAATCAACGGAAAGCTACTCTAACACTCGTAAAGCGGTAAAAAAATGGCCGTGCAAGAGTTCTGGAAAAATAAGTTTGAAGGGATAAAAATTACGAACCCCATTTAGCCCATCATCGAGGTTACTCCGAACAACCGCTCATACTCTCTTATGGCGAAACGGTCTGTCATTCCTGCGATATAATCACATACAATCCGTGGCAATTTAGCCTGATGGGCTTCACCATGAGCTTCATAACGTGCTCGCCATTCTGGTGGCAAGGTTTCGGGCTCAGCCATAAACAGATCAAAAAGAGCCCGCACCATCCGTTTTGCCTGACTGCGAGCCCTGTTAACCTCATGATGGCGATACATATTTTCCATCAAAAAAGTTCGCAAACCATTTAGTTCTGTTTTCATGTCATCGGAAAAATGAACCATCATTCGCCCAGCATGACGCACATCATCTACAGTTTCAGGATCCAATTCTTTGAGACGCCTTCTCGATGCTTCAACAACATCCTCTACCATTACCCCAATTAAATCCGATACACTCTCAGCAATCAAAATTTCACGGGCTGCCTTGGGGTGGCGCTTTTCTGAGGCTCTGAGCATCGGGCCAAAAAGCGGCAGGTCGAGAGCATCCCCGAAGGAAAAGAGCCCAGCCCGCAATCCATCATCGATATCGTGATTATTATAGGCAATATCGTCTGAAATCGCCGCAACTTGCGCCTCCACAGAAGCATAGCTATTCAGCCAGAGGTCTTGCTTTTGAGAATACTCAATAATTGCAGCTGGCAAGGAGCGGTGTTTTTCATCGGCATTCGTACCAATAAGGGGTCCATTATGCTTGACCACCCCTTCTAAAGTCTCCCATGTTAAATTCATACCATCAAAGGCCGCATGGCGACGCTCCAAGCGGGTCATCAATCGCAAGGTTTGGGCATTATGGTCAAATCCGTCTGCTCCGGGCGTATATTCAGGTGCCATACACTCGATCAGCACATCCTCACCTGTGTGCCCAAAAGGCGGGTGACCCAAATCATGGGCCAGGGCAACGACTTCCGCCAGATCCTCATCAAGCTTCAGAGTACGAGCAAGGGTGCGTGCTATCTGGGCCACTTCCAGAGAATGGGTTAGCCGCGTGCGAAAATAATCACCTTCATGGTAGATAAAAACTTGTGTTTTATGCTTTAGGCGCCGGAACGCAACGGAATGGACCACCCTGTCGCGATCGCGCTGAAATGGCGTGCGACGGCGACTTTCAGGCTCATCATAGAGGCGCCCCCGCGTCTCCTCAGCTTTAGCTGCATACGGGGCAAGTGGTGCTGGAAAAGCGATAGGCATAAATATCTCTCCCCGAATGGGTAAATCCTGTCATAACCCCCTTTCGGCGGGCGCATAAACACACTATTTATAGAATTCACTTAATCCTGTTCGCAGATTTGTCACGTTTTAGTCTATTCGCCTTTGGCTGTTCGCCATTACCTGATTACCAGGAGCTCTTTATGAGTGAAATCCTTGATCTACCCGTCACGGTCTCTGATCGCGCTGCCAAGCGTATTGCCACTATTCTCGCCAAAGAACCGGATGGTTCTATGTTGCGTGTCGGTGTTTCCGGTGGCGGTTGTTCAGGATTTCAATATACCTTCGATATTGTCACCACCACAAATGACGATGATCTCGCCATCAAGAAAGGCGGCGTGACGGTGCTCGTTGATGAAATCTCTATGGAATATATGACCGGCGCGGAAATTGATTTTGCTGACGAAATTATCGGCGCTGCTTTCAAAATCAATAACCCAATGGCCACAGCCGGGTGTGGGTGCGGTACGAGTTTTTCAGTTTGAGTTTTTGGCGAACAATTACACTTATTGTTCGTTTTAATCTCCTATCAATGTCAGATAGAGATAGTAGTCGGTTTTTAGAATTTATCAAACAGGCTACAGATGAAGAAAGTGCACTGATCTATATGTGCATATTACAAATACAAAACACTGTGTACGCAAAAACTGGCTTTGACCTTTTCCATCAGGCTCAAAACTTCGACAAAAAAAGCGAACAAACTATAGCAGCAATAAAAATATTATGGCTATCACAGGACCATAATTTGATTTTCCACAGGATAGCTTTTAACATTTGGTGGCACACAATGGCTAGCCACTCAAACGAGCAATTAGAAAACCTTTGCAAAATTTGGCAATCTCTTCAAAGGGCAAAAACCCACCTGGAAAAAGCAAGCGAAGAAATTTCAAATCGTTATCCGAGTACTTTGTTCATCAATAATGAGTTCAAGATCCCTTACGGCATCTGTTAAATCAACTAAAGCACCGCCTCTTCAATTGGAATCGCTGCGCTGCTTTAGGTCTTTGTTTTTTATGTGTTTCCGAACGGTAAACCAGTATCCACTTGACCTGAAACGCTATAGACATTTATGCAATAATAAAGTTACCTTTAAACATCAAAGCAATAGTTTCTACATATACAAAATCATGACAATCACTCAAACCATCCGTACCCGCATTTCCACGCGTGCTTTTCTAAACAAACCAGTTACCCGTGAAACTATCAACGAACTCTTGGATATCACCCGCTGGTCCCCATCAGGCGGCAATGTTCAGCCATGGCGCGTTGATGTAGTTACGGGTAGAGCGCGCGAACGCGTTATCAATACCGTAAAAAAAGCCATGGCGGGAAATATGTTTTCCAATGAAGCCGAACTACAGGTCTATCCATCTAAATTATGGGAACCTCATCGCACATATCGTTATGGTGTCGGCGAAGCGATGTATGAAAAACTGGGCATCCCGCGAGAGGATAAGGCAGCGCGCTTTGCGCATCTTGCTCGCAATTTTGAATTTTTTGGCGCACCAGTGGGTATGTTCTTTTCTCTGGATCGTCGTTTTGACAAAGGCCAGTGGGCCCATCTTGGCATGTTCATGCAAACGCTTTGTCTGGCCGCAGAGGAAATGGGCCTTGGCACATGTATGCAAGAAGCCTGGACTCCGCAAGCTAAAACCGTAAGCAAGGTTTTGGAATTGCCTGAGAGCCAACAACTCTATTGCGGATTAGCATTAGGTTATGCAGACACCAATGCGCCGGTTAATTCGCTGCGCTCTGATCGTGCTAAACCAGAAGAGTTTACGCATTATCACGAGAAGTAAACCATGGCCTTCAAAGCACATCGCTGCGTTCATTAATGCTAGAAAAAAATTAACGATCAGGATGAAGCACATCCTTTAAATCCAAGAGCGCCAGAAACTCTATGCCCTCCCTCATCGCCACCACAGTCAATATTGTGATTAATGCCCCTCTTGAGGTTGTATTTTTACGTGCTGTGCCGATAGACATTCCAACAATTATGCAAAAGAGCGGCATTCTTCCCGGTGTCGCAAAGGTGGATAACCAAACCGGCGCATGGGATGAGATCGGGCAATCGCGCACCATCACTATGACTGATAGATCTTGCGTATTTGAAGAGCTAACTGCCTATGATCTCAATAAGAATTTTTCTTATCGCGTATCTAAGTTCACTGGCCTTATGGGTAGACTCGTTACGCAAGCAAACGGCACTTGGGTCTTTACAGCACCGTATCCAGACAAAACACAAATTAACTGGACCTATGCCTTCACACCAAAATCACGATACACTACATTTATAGTCCGTCCATTTGTGCAAGTGCTCTGGCGAGGCTATATTGAAGGCGCGCTAGAGCGAGTAAAAACACATATCGAAACCGATTTTAAATGAGGAGAGAGACATGTTTGATACAAAATTGATGGAAATTGCTAATGAGCTTTGCCAGGGCTGCCGCGATGGCCGCGAGATGGAAAACCTTGATAAGCTCTATGATACCAATGCCGTTTCCATGGAAGCAGCTCACATGCCTGGCGGAGAAATGCCCCGTGGGTTTAACGGACTTGAAGCCATTAAAGCCAAGCATGACTGGTGGGGCAACGCCCATGAAATTCACGAGCAAAATGTCGAAGGACCATTTTTTAATGGTCCAGACAAATTTAGTGCGATCTTTGATATGGATATCACCAATAAAGAAATGAACCAGCGCATGCAGTTGCGTGAAATCGCAACGTACACAGTCAAAGACGGCAAAATAGTGCATGAAGAATTCTTTATGGCCCCTCCAGGAATGTAGGGACCATTTGAGGCGTATGCCTGAAGGTAAGCGCCGCACAGGTCCGGGCGGGGATTTTACGATCCCCGCATCCAAGACCCGATACAAAACGCCGCCGCGCCAATCACGTGCCAAGGCTTTTAATAATCCACTGCGTACATGTTCCATACGAACGCATAGGTGGTAAACGGGTTACCTCAAGCACAAATCACCAATATAAACAACACCAGCAGCAGCACGTGGCGGATGAACGGCTTCCACCATAGTTTCGCACGTCGGGTGAGCCATGGTAACTCGCACATCGGATCAGCAGGGGCTCAAGTGCAGCACATGCAGCAGTCCACTCCCGATTTAAGACTGTTACCATCCAATCTGGCCACCGCCATACATGAATCCCCTCCAGACCACCTTGGAAACTAGAACAGAGGAGATCACGCATTGGTGCACGGCATTCAGGCCTGATAGCAATAGCAATGAGATCCTGTCATGGCTGGGAAAATACCTCTTTGACCCTCCTTCCCGCAAGGGTTATGGAGACAGTCCTATCTCAACAACCGGACATTCTCATGAAAATCGCTACGTTCAACGTTAATTCCATCAACGCCCGCCTGCCCCGCATCCTTGAATGGTTTGATAGCGCAAAACCCGATATTGCCGTCCTGCAGGAAATAAAGTGCATAGATGAGAAGTTTCCCGCCAACGAATTTGAAGACCGAGGTTATAATGTTGTCGTACACGGACAAAAAACCTATAATGGCGTAGCTTTTTTATCCAAACACCCAATTGATGAGATACAACGGGGCCTACCCGGTAATGAAGAGGATGAACAAGCCCGATATATTGAAGCGCTCGTGATGCCAAAACAGGCAGCCCCATTGCGAGTTGGTGGACTATACCTGCCCAATGGCAATCCAACACCGGGGCCAAAATATAACTACAAGCTTGACTGGATGGAGTATCTTTACGCTCGCGCAAAAGAATTGCTATCCTGGGAGGAGGCTTTCATTCTTGCTGGTGATTACAATGTCATTCCACAATCAGAAGATGTTCATGATCCGGACGGCTGGATGGGCGATGCTCTATACCGCCCTGAGACTCATGAGAAATTTCGCTCATTATTAAATCTCGGCCTGACCGATGCCCTACGCCAGATTGACCCCGCAGGCGTACGCTATACGTTCTGGGATTATCAACGCGGATCCTGGCCAAAAGATCACGGCATTCGAATTGACCACCTGCTCTTATCGCCAATGGCTGCAGATCGCCTGAAAGATGCCGGTATTGATCGCGAAGAACGCGATAAAGAAAAACCATCCGATCATGTGCCAGTTTGGGTGGAATTAGGATAATGAAATTCTCCACTGAACAAGACGCTGCCCTCAAAGCTGTCAGCACATGGCTAAAAAAAGGCCATTCTCCACTATTTCGTCTCTTTGGTTATGCTGGTGCCGGGAAAACCACACTTGCACGCCATATTGCTGAACATGCAGACGGTGACGTCGCCTTTGGCGCTTTTACTGGCAAAGCTGCTTATGTAATGCGCAATAAGGGGTGTACGGATGCAACCACTATTCATTCGCTGATTTACCGTCCAACTGGCGATGATGACGAAGATGATGGGCCCAGCTTTACAATCCGCAGGGATGCTCCTGCTTCAAAGGCTGATTTGATTATAATTGATGAATGCTCCATGGTAGATGAAGATTTAGGCCGTGACCTGCTATCTTTTGGTAACCCAGTATTGGTATTAGGCGATCCGGCGCAGCTTCCTCCTGTAAAAGGCGGTGGCTTCTTCACCGAAGGCGAGCCGGATTTCATGCTCACTGAAATTCATCGCCAGGCAGCAGACAACCCCATCATTCGCCTCTCCATGGAAGTGCGCGAAGGGCACGAAATGAAAACCACAGGGGATACTCTACAATTTTTAAGCAAACGAGACATTGACGCTGACATTATTCTTGATTGCGATCAGGTTCTTGTGGGTACCAACAAGACACGTCGCAAATTCAATGAACGTATCAGGGAGCTAAAAGGCCATACGGATGCCACGCCTGAAGTCGGCGAGAAACTTGTTTGCCTACGCAACAACAAAAAAAAGGGCTTACTCAATGGCGGATTATGGGATGTTACCTTAAAAAAAACTGCACGCGGTGCGAAAGCACGGATGATAGTTAAACCAGAAGAAGGCGGGAAAAGCGTCAGTATTAATGTACCTCACGCTTTTTTCACGGAAGGCGCAGAAAATATTCCCTTCGCTCAACGGCGCAATGCAGACGAATTTGATTATGGCTACGCACTAACAGTACATAAAGCACAAGGTTCGCAATGGGAACATGTTGTACTTTTTGATGAAAGTTGGGCATTTCGTGAGCATTCTCAACGCTGGCTGTACACAGCGATAACCCGCGCTGCAGAAAAACTGACCATTGTGAGGTGACTGACATTGAAAAAATATCAGGCATCCAATAGCATAAGCGACCTCAAGCGTTAGCCTAGCTATCTATTTTCAACGCTTTGATAAACGCTTCCTGTGGAATTTCCACACGACCAAACTGGCGCATCTTTTTCTTACCAGCTTTTTGCTTATCCAGTAGCTTACGCTTGCGAGATGCATCACCGCCATAACATTTAGCGGTAACGTCTTTGCGCATTGCAGCGATTGTTTCACGTGCAATAATCCGTCCACCGATAGCTGCCTGAACGGGAATTTTAAAAAGGTGGCGAGGAATCAGATCTTTCAATTTCTCACACATGGACCGCCCACGTGCCTGAGCTTTATCTTTGTGGACTACAATCGATAGCGCATCCACTGGCTCATCATTAACAAGAATTTGCATCTTGACGAGCTCACCGGGACGGTGGCCAATTATTGTATAATCAAAACTGGCATACCCTTTTGAGATCGATTTAAGCCGGTCATAAAAATCGAATACCACTTCATTCAAAGGCAATTCATAAACCAGCATTGCGCGCGATCCAGCATAGGTCAGTTCTTGCTGGATACCGCGGCGCTCTTCACAGAGCTTCAAGATACCCCCAAGATACTCATCAGGGGCCATAATCGTCGCTTTGATCCAGGGTTCTTCCATATGATCAATCTTCACAGGATCGGGCATATCGGCCGGGTTATGCATCTCAATCATAGAACCATCATTAATATACACATGGTAAACCACACTTGGCGCGGTCGTAATAAGATCGAGATTAAACTCACGCTCTAACCGTTCACGGATAATTTCGAGATGAAGAAGACCAAGAAACCCACAACGAAACCCAAAACCTAGTGCAGCTGAGGTTTCCATCTCATATTCAAAACTTGCATCATTGAGCCGAAGCTTACCCATAGAACTTCGTAAATCTTCAAAATCATTGGCATCGACGGGAAATATTCCGCAAAACACAACTGGTTGCACAGGCTTAAATCCTGCCAGCGGTTCGGCTACCGGGTTTTTCTCATCAGTGACAGTATCCCCGACACGGGTGTCCGCAACTTCTTTAATTGAGGCCGTCAAATACCCGATCTCGCCAGGGCCCAGAACGTCAACGGGTGTATTTTTTGGAGTAATAACGCCAACCTGATCTATTGTATAGGTTGCATTCGCACCCATCATCCTAATGCGCATTCCCTTTTTCATTTGTCCGTCAATAATGCGGACCAACACAACGACCCCAAGATATGGATCATACCAGCTATCTACCAAAAGCGCCTTGAGCTGATCCTCCATAGAACCACCAGCGGGTGCAGGAAGGCGGGCCACAATCGCTTCCAGCACATCTTCAACCCCTATGCCCGTCTTGGCAGAAATTTCCACTGCATCAGAAGCATCCAGCCCGATTACATCTTCAATTTGCGCTTTTACCCGGTCTGGTTCTGCTGCAGGCAAGTCAATTTTGTTAAGAACAGGAATTATTTCATGATCCACATCAATCGCCTGATACACATTGGCAAGAGTCTGTGCCTCAACACCCTGACTTGCATCCACAACCAACAATGAGCCTTCACAAGCTGATAGGGATCGGGAAACCTCATAGGTAAAATCTACATGACCAGGGGTATCAATGAGGTTCAGAATATAAACTTCACCATCACGTGCTTTATATTCCAACCGCACAGTTTGTGCCTTGATGGTAATGCCACGCTCGCGCTCTAGCTCCATATTATCGAGCACTTGTTCTTTCATTTCACGATCAGCTAGCCCACCTGTCGTCTGGATCAGACGGTCAGCAAGGGTCGATTTGCCGTGGTCAATGTGGGCGACAATGGAGAAGTTGCGGATATGGGAGAGCGGTATCATCTGCGCCATATAGCGGGGCCTGTTGCTGCCCGCAATGGGCTAGGTGCCGCGCAGCAAAGCGATTCTTGGTCTCAGGGTTAAAAAAGCAACTTTATTAAGAAATTCATGGAGTGAAAAATCACGATACCATAAAGGCAAGGCCATAAAAAAGCCCGGTTGAAACAACCGGGCTTTCATTACATTCACCAAAGAGCAAATGCAAATAGTGTGATTTAGGCTTTTTTCAACGCCACCAGAATCTCCTCAAGCAGGACTTCCTGACGTGGTGGCTCAGCTGGCGCTTCCTCTTCTGCTTTCTTGGCGGAATTAATGCCTTTAATCACAAAAAACAAAGCCAACGCAATAATCACAAATGCAAGTAAGGCGTTGAAGAACAAACCATAATTTATAGACACTGGCGCAACATCACCAGAACCATCTTGCAAAATTAATTTCATTTCCGCGAAATCGACACCACCCATCATCATGCCAATCGGCGGCATCAAGATATCATCTACCAGTGATTTAATAATGGTACCGAACGCACCACCCATTACGATACCAACGGCCATGTCGACCATATTGCCTTTCATGGCAAATTCTTTAAATTCATTCAGCATTGTATTCCCTTCTGTATGCATCTTGCAGTTTTACATCTGAGCGCAACCTATACAAAACTATGGCCGCATTGGGGCAATTCATAATGTGCTTCGGCGATAAAGCAAAGTTAAGTCAAAAAAAAAGCACCTTCCGAATAAGGAAGATGCAGGCGCAATCAATTTTGTGATAAAATCACAAAATTTTTGATCAATGAGATCTTCTTCACTACACGTCATACTCGTGCGCTGCTGGATCTGGACATTCTTTGGATCGGCGCGTCAACATCCACAGAAAAACAATAGCCAATACTGGTGACGCTAAAACAAAGAGGGTGATTGCGATTGCACCTCCCGCTGTGACCATTGCAAACAAAGCAGCGACTAGCCCGACAATCAAACCAAACAGCCCCCCTATCAGCCCAATAAAAAGGCCAGCAAGCCCAATGAAACCACCAATGAACGCTTCTACCACGGTGATATCATTTTGTTGATAAGCGACAACAGACAGCGAAAGCCCTCCTACAATGATAACAAGCAATGGAATCCACAGCCATAACATCGAGCTACTATTACCGGCATTAGAACGAAACGCTGAATCATCTGTATCATGATTAATTGTTGGGTCATATGTCATTAAATTTTCTCCCAGTGGTTCATTGCTTATTATACAGGACCAGATTTATATGGCCTTTCTTGTAAACATATTATGCCGCTATCCTTTTCTCATCACAATTCACCAGACCGTATATTCCTCACTATCTATCGCAATTTGCTACATTCTTGCACATGAACCTTGGTCCAATCTTGTCAACAGATATCTGATTTGCCAGAAAGTTCCTGCTTTGATAGGCGTGCCGAACACACAATTTTAAAATATTAGAATCTAAAGAGCGTTGATGCCCAAATCACCCACAAAACCCCGCTCTATAACAAAACTGGCTGAGCCTAGAGCATGGCAACGTATGCTATCCGGCCGTCGTCTCAATCTTCTTGACCCATCTCCACTAGACGTGGAGATAGAAGATATTGCTCATGGGCTGGCACGCGTCGCGCGCTGGAATGGCCAGACCGATGGACCTTTACCGTTTAATGTCGCCCAACACTCAGTGATTGTGGAGAATTTGTGCACGAAAATTCGCCCAGAATTGCCAAATAAATGGCGACTGGCCGCTCTTCTCCATGATGGACCAGAATTTGTTATTGGTGACATGATAAGCCCTTTTAAGTCAGCACTCGGTCCTGAATATAAGCGTATAGAATATGGATTACAGTGCGCCATTCATATCCGCTTCGGGCTCCCTGCAGATCTGCCTGAAATTGTAGAAAAGCTGATTAAACGCGCTGATCGGGCAAGCGCCTATTATGAAGCAACACAGCTAGCTGGTTTCGACCATGTAGAAGCAAAAAAGCTGTTCGGAGCTCCTCGCAATCTTCCTCTTTTGTCTTTAACTGTCATGGATGCGCAAACCGCTGAAAAAGCTTATCTTGACTGCTTTGAAAACCTGATAAAATAATGAACCAAAATCGCACAATAATGACAAAGACAGCTTCACACCAATTCGCCAAAAACTAACAATTGCGATCAAACCCACGTGATATCAAAGGCCTGTGATGAGTAAAACCCTTTAATTTTTAACGATTTACCTCCATTAATGTTTCTAGAGTATAGCCTTATCTTCACCCGAAGCATCCAAATAGCATGAAATATGCACTTACCGTGGATGTATCAGGGTATTGATACGTAGTTTGTAGTTTTAATATGTTGATTGTCAGTTCACTTGAACGTGCCCGGGAAGCTTATGCCACACATAAGCCAACCCATGTTATTTCGATCCTCAGTGAGGATGAGCCTCGCCCTGTATTTCAAGGTCTTAATGAAGATAACCACCTCAAACTCTATGTTGAGCATGAAACTGGTGGGGATAGTCATAATCTGACGGCAAAACAACGTACTGAAAAAATTATCGCCTGCACCAATGAATGGGAAAATACAGGCAATGTTTTGATCCACTGTACTAAAGGTGTTTCACGATCAATGGCAGCGGCATTTATAATTCTATGTATGTTGAAACCAGACGTCCCTGAAGAAAAAATCGCTCAGCAGCTGCGCCAAGAGGCTCCCCATGCCGACCCATGCATATTCCTTGTTTCTCATGCTGATGATCGTCTAGGCCGTGAAGGACGTATGTTTGATGCAATAGACGATTTGCCTCCATGCCGAACGACCATTGATGCACCAATTGTGCTCTTGCCACAGCAGCAGGATCGCGCATATCTGGGGCTATGAGCTCAGATAGCCTGAATAAGTTTCATTCAAAATCTGTGTCATCGAGTCTGACTTCGGCCGATGACCCGAGAGCACTTGTTCAAATCACACTTAATGCAGTCCTTGCCGCCCTTGAAGATGGGGAGCCTAAGGTATTGTGTACCCAAACCAACGGTACTGATGGTAAAATATTGGCGCTACCTTATGGGCCTTTTGATCCACTCCATCATCGCACCTTTGAAATTGGCCTGCGCGATTGGGTGACGCGTCAAACCAAGGCGAGCATAGGCTATGTGGAACAACTCTATACATTTGGTGATCGCGGACGTGAGGCCGCAATCAATGCTCACCACTCAAATAGAGATATTTACAAAGGCATAACTGATGAAAGTTCTTTTGAGCAAACTGCGCTCTCTCATATTATTTCTATAGGTTATCTCGCTTTGGCTCCCAAACCAGCAGCAGTTGATGTTACAGATGCAAGCTGGCGCAGCTGGTATCGGTTTTTCCCATGGGAAGACTGGCGGGATGAAGAACCCGCCATTCTTGCACAGCACATCCTGCCAGCCCTGTTCAATTGGGCAAATCATTGCGAAGACCCTGCAAAGAAACACAACCGCCTCTCACGCATCCGTCTGGCCTTCGGGTTCAGTGACATTGGGTGGGAGGAAGAACGAATTCTTGATCGCTATGAGCTTATGTATGAATCCAGGCTTATTGGCGAAGCGATTAACAATAATATAGAAGGTACAACAAAAAAACCCGACGGAAACATAGTCGGCATACAGATGGCTTCTGATCATCGCCGCATTCTTGCTACCGCCATTGCCCGGCTACGCGGTAAGCTAAAGTACCGACCCATAATTTTTGAAATGATCCCAACAGAATTCACATTGCTCGATCTCCAAAAGCGCGTCGAGGCAATGATTGGTTTTCCTATGCATAAACAAAATTTCCGCCGTTCCGTCGAAAATATTGGCTTGGTAAATAGGACCGGAAATGTCAGTAATGAAGCTGGTGGGCGCCCGGCAGCTTTGTTTACGATTAATCGAGAATATTTGAAGGATAGATCGGCCAGAGGTCTTGTGATACCAAGGATTAAGCGCTCTCCGAGCTATAAAGAGGCATAATTTCTACCGCAGTTAAGTCAACGAACCCCAAACCCCATAATTATTGCCCAAAATTGTAACAACCTTCACATCCCCTATAAAATGACGCTTCTTGCCCCTTGACCCCCGTTTAATAGCCTGCTTTTGTCCAGTTTCTGTAAAGGCCTCCTTGCGAGGGCTTTTTTTAGTTCTTATATATACTCTGAATGAGCATAATGAATATATGGCACATCCCATGAACTTGTGCTCATAACAATAATCCTACCCTAGGGAGGCGATGCAATGCCCACTTTTGGAAATGAAATCGAAGACCTGATCGACATTTCGGCGAAAGATATGGTCGATAAGCGTAATACACTTTTACGCCCTAATTCCGGCAGCAAAAAATCAACATCAGCCTCCAAAGAGCTCCCCCTCCCTTACACCGCAGATGTAAAAACGAAGACAGATCACCTGTATGGCCAGGTTTCCAGCTTCATTCCTGAATTTGAGTGGAAATTGCATGCGCCTTATATCGCAGCGATCAATGAGCTAAAAAAACGGAAAAACGCTGTCATCCTTGCTCATAATTATATGACACCGGAAATTTTCCACTGTGTAGGGGATTTTATGGGCGATAGTTTGCAACTGGCCAAGGAAGCGGCAAACACTGATGCAGATATCATTGTACAGGCCGGTGTGCATTTCATGGCCGAAACTTCGAAAATACTCGCACCAGAAAAAACCGTCCTGATCCCAGATCTTCGCGCAGGTTGCTCGTTAGCTAGTTCTCTGACTGGTGCAGACGTACGCCTACTCAAAGAGAAATATCCAAATACGCCGGTTGTAACTTACGTAAACACTACTGCCGATGTAAAAGCAGAAACTGATATCTGTTGCACCTCTTCAAACGCCGTTGAGGTGGTTGAACATATCTGTGCAGAATGGGACACCAACCAAGTTATCCTTATTCCTGACCAATACCTCGCTCGCAACGTCGCTGCGATGACCAACATCAAGGTTATCACCTGGGCAGGCGCATGCGAGGTGCATGAACAATTTACCGCTGCTGATATTACGGAAATGCGTGAAGCCAATCCGGGTGTTATCGTTCTCGCTCACCCAGAATGTCCACCAGATGTGATAGCTGCTTCTGATTTTGCCGGATCAACCAGTGGGCTCATCAACTATGTTCAAGACAATCAACCCAAACATGTTGTTCTGCTAACGGAATGCTCCATGTCCGATAATGTTGCAGCAGAAAATCCAAACGTCAATTTCGTGCGACCATGTAATCTATGCCCGCATATGAAGCGTATTACCTTGAAGGGCATTCTAAAAGCCCTGCAAACTGGAGAGCATGAAGTTCATGTTGATCCAGACATAGCTGCTAAAGCACGGTTGGCTGTTGAACGCATGGTCGCCTTGCCTTTGAAAAACCAATCCAGTTATGAGCATAAACATGCGCCAGAGGTTATGGCCATTGAGGCGCGTGCTTAAGAGGAAATGAGTGACCACTAAATCTATAAAAACTAAGAGCAAACTTTTAAGCTTGCTCTTAAGACATGACCCTGGAAAAGCAGGGTTAACGCTTGGCGAAAATGGTTGGGTGTCTGTTGAAAGTCTATTGGTGGGTATTGCATCAATCTCTGCACCAATATCACGAAACGAATTAGATCTTATCGTCACTACAAATGACAAACAAAGGTTTTCTTTCTCAGAGGATCGAAAATCAATTCGCGCTGCCCAAGGCCACTCAATTAAAATTGATTTGGCGCTTAAAGCCATGCAACCGCCCAACATCCTTTTTCATGGGACGGCTGAAAAATCCATTAATGCAATTATGCAAGAAGGCCTGAAATCACAATCACGACGCCATGTGCATCTTAGTGTAGATATAAAAACTGCTACAAGAGTCGCACAAAGACACGGAAAACCCATTATATTAAGTCTTGATACTGTAGCTATGGTTGATGAAGGGATCGATTTTTTTCAAGCTGATAATGGCGTGTGGCTTACCTATGAAGTTGAACCAAGGTTTCTAACCAAACTCTGTTGAATACAAACTTGAGAAAATTTATGAAATTCACTGCCATATTGACCGCCGCTTTTCTTACCGTCCTCCTACCAAATTCCCTTTTCGCACAACCTTCTGATTTTTCTTCAGAAGTCCGTCAGTTTGTCAGCCATGACGCACCCGTGTTTATGTTGAAAAACGCAACCCTCATTGATGGTACAGGTAGCGCTGTTCAAACTGGCATGTCAGTTCTCGTTGAAGACGGGTTGATAAAATCTATAGGCCTCGATGGTAGTATTGGTGCGCCTGACAATGCGGACATAATTGACCTTGATGGCAAAACCCTCCTGCCCGGCCTGGTTATGTTGCATGAGCATCTTTTCTATAACGCTTCTGCTGATCGGTTTATTCAAGCAACACAACCGATATACTTCCCGCGCCTTTATCTCGCTGCAGGCGTCACTACAGCGCGCACAGCAGGTAGTTTTGAGCCTTATACAGACCTTAAAGTTAAGCAGGCGATAAATGCAGGACGTATTATTGGGCCTGACCTTGATACAACGGCACCATTTATAGAAGGTGCTCCTGCGCAATTCTTGCAGGCACCGGAAATTGAAACAACAAAGGAGGCAAAAGCATTCGTCAATTATTGGGCCGATCAGGGGATGACCTCTTTCAAAGCATATACACAACTAAAGTCTGAAGTATTGCGTGCCGCCATCAAACAAGCAGACCGCCGCGGACTCAAAGTAGCCGGGCATCTTTGTTCCATCACTTATGCTGATGCTTCCAATATGGGCATCGACAATCTGGAACACGGATTTATGCTGGCACCTGACTTTGTTGAAAACAAGAACCCTGATGAGTGTGTTAATTTTCCATTGGCGCAGTTTCTTGAGACAGATCTCGATAGCCCAACGGCGCAAAATCTTTTCAAAACACTCATTAACAATAAAACCGCGATTACCTCCACGCTTGCCGTGCTTGGTCGTATCTCCGGTACAATTAACCCGCCAAACCCAGACGCGGTTGAGGCGTTGGGAGCAGGCGCAAAAGCACACTATCTGGCGAACCACGCGAACGCTTATCAACGTACACTGGACAATGATTTATTTGAACGCGCGGTGCGCAAAGAAATGGTTTGGGAAAAAGCATTCTTCGATGCCGGGGGATTGTTAGTTGCTGGATCTGATACAACCGGACTTGGTGGCACTGTAGCAGGTTATGCTAATCACGAGCAGATTGAATTATTGGTACAAGCTGGCTTCTCAGTTGTGGAGGCCATCCAGGTCGTCAGCCTTAATGGCGCGATCTCTATGGGGCGCGACAATGAAATAGGCAGCATAGAGCCTGGCAAAAAAGCGAACATTATTATTGTCGATGGAGATATAACCGATGACATTCGAAATATCCGCGAGATAACAACCGTCTTCAAAAATGGCATAGGATATGATTCAAAAGCACTATTTGAATCAGCTCGTGGGCAAGTTCAAAATTAGACAAAAACACAATTAAGCAAACTTGATGGATCAACAAACCCACGACACTCTTATCATTGGCGCAGGCGTTGCCGGCCTTGTTACGGCGCTGAAACTTGCCCCAATGCCAGTTATGGTAATCACTGCGCGCCCTCTTGGCGTGGGCGGCTCCAGCATCTGGGCTCAAGGCGGTATGGCTGCAGCTATTGGTGAGGATGACCATCCAGATTTACACTTTGAAGACACAATCATCGCGGGTGCCGGCCTTGTAGACGAAGATGCTGCACGCTTTCTGGTGAACGCAGGCTCCCAAGCGGTGGCAAATCTGATGAGTTTTGGTGTCATGTTTGATCAACACCCAGATGGTAGCTTGAAAGTTGGCCGTGAAGCCGCCCACAGCCGTGAACGCATAGTGCATGCAACCGGTGATCAGGCAGGGGTCGCCATCATGGATGCCTTGATAACTTCAGCGCGCAAGGCCGACCATATCACCATCCTTGAGCGGATTGTTGTTGAAGACCTTCTAACCGATAGTGAGGCGCGCATTACTGGCGTACTCGCTTATGATGTGACCGCAGAAAAACGCATGACCATCAAAAGCTCTCGCACAATACTTGCCACTGGTGGTCTAGGCGGGCTTTTTTCGGTAACTACCAACCCTGTACGCGCGCAAGGCCATGGACTTGCCTTTGCTGCCCGTGCCGGAGCGATTATTCGTGATCCAGAATTTGTACAATTTCATCCCACCGCCCTTGATGTGGGAATGGACCCAGCGCCGCTCGCGACCGAAGCCATCCGCGGTGAAGGCGCATGGCTCATCAATAATAGCGGGTATCGGTTTATGACGGACATTCACAAAGATAGCGAACTTGCTCCTCGCGATATTGTAGCGCGCGGTGTCGAGGCAGAGATTACCGCCGGTCGCGGTGCTTTTCTCGATGCGCGCCAAGCCATTGGGACAAAATTCGAGGCGATGTTCCCTACCGTGTTTTCCTCCTGCCAGGACGCAGGTATTAATCCCGCTAAAGAGTTAATCCCCATCGCTCCGGCTTGTCATTATCATATGGGCGGTATACTGACTGACTTGAATGGAAAATCCAGCCTTGAAGGCCTCTGGGCTGTAGGCGAAGTCGCATCCACCGGCATCCACGGTGCCAACCGTCTGGCTTCTAACTCTTTGCTAGAAGCTGTCGTCTTCGGCACTCGCACTGCAGCCCATATAAAAACCCATGAAGCTAAACCAATCAAACAGGCAAATGCGCCTGAAGACAGGTTAGCCCTGCCATCCAAACCTGCAGATCCCGCTGTAATGCAAACGCTACGCAATGCCATGTCTAGTGGTTGCGCATTATTACGCTCCCAGACCAGCCTCGAAGCCACCAGAACAGTTCTGGATCAAATTGAATCAGAAGCAAATCATACACAAACCATGACGTCTGGCCTAAAAAGCGCCTTGATTACATCTGAGATGATTATCATCGGCGCATTATTACGAGAAGAAAGCCGTGGCGGTCATTATCGCATAGATTTTCCGCAAACAGATGAAAACGCGGATCACACAGAAATATCGTTTACGATGGATCAACAAGTATGAACTCAACTATCTCTCCCCTGCCATCAGTAATCATCGCACCGCTCATACAACGCGCCCTTGCGGAAGATTTTGGAGACGCTGGGGATCTAACATCACAAGCGTGCATCCCTGCAGATACGCAGATGAATGCAATCATCGCCGCACGTAAACCCGGCCATCTTGCGGGACTTCACATTGCCGCTGAAACATTCCGAGCGGTTGATCCAACTATCGAAGTAACCTTAACCAAAGAAGATGGCAATACTGTCAAGCGTGGCGACAAGGCGCTGACACTGAGCGGACCAGCCCAATCTGTATTGATGGCTGAGCGCGTGGCGCTGAATTTTTTAGGTCACATGTCAGGCATTGCAACGATAACAGCGGCATTGGTCGCGCAAACAAAAGGCACTGAAACTAAGATCGCCTGCACCCGCAAAACAACACCGGGCTTGCGAGCGCTGGAGAAATATGCAGTGCGCTGTGGCGGTGGCTATAACCACCGCTTTGGCCTTTATGATGGTGTGATGATTAAGGACAATCATATCGCTGCCGCTGGCAGCATAAAAAAAGCATTACACGCCGTAAAATCAGCTGTAGGCCACACGGTTAAAGTCGAGATTGAAGTTGATACGCTTTCCCAGCTTGAAGAGGTGCTCAAAGAAGGTGTCGATATCATATTGCTTGATAATATGAATACAGATGAGTTAAAAAACGCCGTCGCTATGACCAAGGGGCGGGCCATATTGGAAGCTTCTGGCAACGTTACTGTGGATACAGTCAAAGCCATTGCCCGAACCGGTATTGATTATATTTCATCAGGTTGGATCACCCATTCAGCACCAGTGCTGGATCTTGGTCTGGATGTGGTTTGAATATAAATCTGTGTGCCAATAGAGTTACCAACCACGCAGCGACCCCATTTAACTAAGCATTAACCAATACCCCCTTGCCAAACGTCGAAAATCGTGTCTAAATTTCTTCATTGTTTTTAGCAACAGAAAGGAAGGTGGTCAGATGTCTAGTGAGAATTCACAGAGGGCTTCAGATTGTTTTGGTGGTATTGTGATGATGAGGGAGCAACCTCCCCTTCGCCATTAACTTCCTGGCTTATCGCTATCTATGAACGTATCTTTAGAAACCGGAAACGGTACTCAGTATAGATATCTTTGTTTGTACAAAATACTATGTTTAGCTAAAAATACGATCAAGAGTTTTAAGCAAATACTCTATCGCTTTCACTCTCACGAGAGTTACCTTGTTCTCTCAAAAAACGGGCTTGTCTCTGCTTTGATATACGGGACATGAGAAGCCATCCGGCGGAAACCGGATGGCTTTTTCATTTATTTGGAAATTGCTGTAGTATTATTTTGGTACAAATTTATAGGTGTACTTGTGGGAAAAGCAGCGTTTGCCATTTCAAATGCCTTTTTGATCGGCATTTTCTCAACAAATAAGTTATAAAAAACAACATTCAGAAAAACTGGTACAAAAGCACCATCTGGATACGATTCAGGAGCCGCATAATACTCTGCGCCTAAATTATGGAAAGAGGTCACAAATTGCATAGTTCCTGTGCAACAAGCCGTCGAAATAATTAGTTTTTTATCGAGCGTACACCCTAACTTTTCCAGAACTGATGGAGGCATCGCTTCATCAATCAGCATAGAAACATCAGTCCCTTCACCATATTCCCCAAAAATCAGACCATTCTCATTCCCATGCGCGGATAAAATCCATATCGCAGATAGTGAATTTTGTTCGCTCAATATATTCAAAAATTCTGACGGCGTGCCTATAAATTGGGTAAAAACTTGAACACCCAAGTTCTCAAGCATTGCTCTCAATAAAAGAGCCTCGCCG
>CAZGVP010000015.1:0-19896 GCA_964529135.1 uncultured Caulobacterales bacterium
AAAGAATTTTACTTAATTTATTACTCTAAAGGAAAAACATTATGATTGAAGCCATTGCCGTTTGATATTTGCGACTTCGATTGCCTAATATATAAAGGCACTGAACAGTTTAAAATCAAGCGGCTTAAATTCGCCGCCAAACAGACAGAGGCTATTGACGCTCAAAATAGGCCGTTCAGTCAATCCCAATTTACGACTCTAATGGCCTCTAGTTTTTCCGAGTAATTACTTTTTTCTAATAGAGGCTGGTTCTCAACTTTGATCGTTTCTAAACTAGGAAAACGTGATAAATCGCCAATATCTTTTAAACGCTTCACTCGAACAAACTTCAGTGTTTTGAGGCCTGTTGAAGAAACTTCGTTTATATTTTCACTGCCGCCTAGATGAAACTCTAAATGTTCAAGATTAGATAGCTGAGTTATATAAGGGTAGCTATCTTGGATGGTTGGGCTAAATATCAATGTTCTCAGTGATTTGAGAACGGAAATACTGGATATATTTTTTCGATGACCGAACATTCGTAATTCTTGAAGATTCTTAGCCTGCTCTAAATATTGTAAATCGAGAGCTTTTGTACGCATTTGTGATAAAATGAGAGTTTCCAAGTTTTGATGGACTATACGGTTAAGAATTTTCTTATCGGCTATTTCCAAAATTCCAAAACTAAAATACTTTAAATTTGGAAGGCTTTTAAAGTGTTCCCAGTTTTTAGCCCGTATTGGATCTAGCCAAAGGTTACGAATATCCGGAAGTTGATTAAGTATCTTAAAATCAAAACTGTCTCCTAGATGATGCCAAAAACGTATTGTTATTTGTTCAGGGTATTCGCGTACTAAATCATTGATCGAACTTAGTTTTATCGAGTTATATTCAGATGGACTCGAAAACTGTATACGCAGGTTTTCCTCTCTCTCTAGGCGATTGCGAACGGTGGCTAAATCATTGAGCTCTCTGTGGGTCAGAATATTGGACATAGGAGAAAATAACAGAGTTGTGCAGTATTGTAACGCTCAATATTGCCCTTAATTGGCTTCATGTGAGCGGCGTAAAATCGCTCCAAGTGAGACACTGAAGGTGACGGCAGGAAAAAGCCGTAAACCGGTCGTTCGCCAAATTGGGTGCTATGGCAAAGATTGGCGAATTTTGTTGAAAAACTATTTTTGGTTCGTGCTGGAACGAAATGCTCGACACAACGATTCAAGAAAACACTCCTGATTGGAAGCTTTGATTCAACGTATGGGCGCGTAACGTCACAAAACATCAACCATACAATGAGGAAACTACTCAGTTTCGAGTTTTTCAACAGAATTGGCGAATAATTGCCATCCACTTACAGACTCTAACAACAGACCTTGACATATTTAGGGGTATTCCTAAATTAATATCATGACTGATGTTTACAAAGCGTTGGCACATCCTGTGCGCCGGAGAATATTGGCGATGCTGCGCGAACGCGCGCGTACCGCAGGGGAACTGGCCGAAGCTTTTGACATGACCAAGCCAAGCCTTTCTGGCCACTTCACCGTTCTGAAAGACGCTGATCTTGTATCTGTGGAACGGAAAAGCACGATGATGGTTTACCGCATCAATCTTTCAGTGGCTGAAGATGCAATGTCTGCACTGATGGATCTTTTTCGTATTGGCGACGAGGCCCCGGCTGAACGTCTCGACGCCATGAGTTCCAAACCACCGAAAACATAGTCAGCCCATATTATCTCGAGGAGAGAAAACGATGGTCAAAAAAGGATTATTATACAGCATTCCATCTTTGCTGATATTAACTGCTATCTCCGTATACGGCTTTATAACTATTCCCGAAGGCACTCAAATTTCCAGCCACTTTAACATTGACGGTGAAGTTGATGATACAACAGATCGTAATTTTCTCCTGATAGGCATGCCTGTTTTTGCTGTCATCCTCATGTTGGTTTTTGCTGCTATACCAGC
This sequence comes from uncultured Caulobacterales bacterium, assembly GCA_964529135.1. GTDB lineage: Bacteria > Pseudomonadota > Alphaproteobacteria > Caulobacterales > Parvularculaceae > CALLPQ01. The sequence goes on from CAZGVP010000015.1 coordinate 1,948, forward strand.
AATTGATCCACGCCGTCGCAATGTTGAGCGCTCACGCGGACTTTATTATGCAGGCTGGTTCGGGATGTTTGGAATATTAATCATGACCCATGCCATGCTGGTTTTTTCCGCCGCTCACAATACTGTACCTGATAGTCGTTGGATGCTTGCAGGTGTCTCTATTTTATTAATCGCCATAGGTAATTTTATGGCCAAAAGTAGATCCACCTGGTTTCTAGGGCTGCGGACACCATGGACCCTCTCTAGCGAGCACGCCTGGACTGTCGCCAATCGCCTCGCAGGCTGGTTGATGGTGCTCACTGGCATCGCCTCATTAGGGCTTGGAATTTTCCAGAATGAACAAACCGGATTACTCACAATGATTGCAGGAGCTGTAATGAGCGCTATTGCTGGTGTCGTGGTTTCGTTTTTTGCGTGGCGCTCAGACCCCGAAAGAGTCGAAAGCCGCATCCGCTAACTTCCACTTTTATAATCTGCTAATGGTGCAACAAAATAGCACTGGCCACAGATAGCTTTATCGCTTAAAGCCAGACCGTCTCTCAATTTACACTACATCCTGGAGCACCCTATGGCGACGTCTGGCGCAATCAAAAAAGTTGTCCTGGCCTATTCAGGCGGTTTGGATACGTCTGTAATTTTGAAGTGGTTGCAGGTCGAGTATAACTGCGAAGTCGTGACATTCACCGCTGACCTTGGGCAAGGCGAAGAGTTGGAACCAGCACGTCGCAAAGCAGAGCGCGCAGGCATCAAGGATATATATATTGAAGATGCGCGCGAAGAGTTTGTACGTGATTTCGTATTCCCGATGTTTCGAGCCAATACTGTGTATGAGGGGCTCTATCTCCTCGGCACCTCCATCGCACGCCCCTTAATCGCAAAACGACTGGTAGAAATTGCCGCTGAGACCGGCGCCGATGCTATTGCCCATGGCGCAACGGGTAAGGGTAATGATCAGGTTCGCTTTGAACTCAACGCCTATGCGCTTAACCCGGATATCAAGGTCATTGCCCCATGGAGAGATTGGAATCTTTCCAGCCGTGAAAAACTGATCGCCTTTGCAGAACAACATCAAATCGAAATCCCAACAGACAAGCGAGGTGAAGCGCCATTCTCCGTCGACGCAAACCTCCTTCATACATCCTCAGAAGGTAAAGTTCTGGAAGATCCTTCGGAGCCCGCACCCGACTATGTTTATCAGCGTACGGTGGACCCAACAGATGCTCCCGATACACCAGAAGATATTAAGATCAGTTTCAACAATGGTGATGCGATCGCCATCAACGGGACGGCCATGAGCCCGGCAACCCTGCTGACAACGCTCAATGAATATGGTGGTAAGCACGGGATTGGACGGCTAGATTTGGTTGAAAACCGGTTTGTCGGCATGAAATCCCGGGGCATTTATGAAACACCAGGTGGTACTATCCTATTAGCGGCACATCGCGGCATTGAACAGCTCACCCTTGATCGCGAAGCCGCTCACCTGAAGGATGAGCTAATGCCGCGCTATGCCGAGCTGATCTATAATGGATTCTGGTTCGCCCCTGAACGCGAAATGCTGCAAGCGGCAATCGATAAGAGTCAGGAACATGTGGAGGGAGATGTCACTGTTCGATTGTATAAAGGCAGCGCCAATATTATCGCACGAAAGTCAGCAAAATCTCTCTACTCTATGGCTCATGTAACCTTTGAGGAAGATAATGTCTACGATCAAAAAGACGCTGAAGGGTTTATAAAACTGAATGCATTGCGATTGAAGCTAGGTGCTCGCAGGTAGCAGTTCAATTTTTAACTGACTAAGCCGTTACCATTTTCTTTTGCACTTCATCCCAGAAACGCAGTCTTGCGGTCTTCAAACTATCCAGCATGCTCATTTTGGGCAACGCCTTCAAATCATCACTAGCTTCATAACATTCGGGCAAACGATAGTTAGGAATCAAGCTCGAAAGATGGTGTATATGGTGAAACCCGATATTGCCGGTAAACCAATGTAGAACTTTCGGGAGATCATAATGTGAAGATCCCAATAAAGCTGCTGCACGAAAATCCCATTCTTCATGATGCTCCCAATATGAATCTTCATACTGATGCTGAACATAAAATAACCAGCCACCAACACTGGCTGATATAAACAATGCCGGCATAAATACTATAAGCACCGTGCTCAGCCCGATTAGCCAGGCCAGCGTTCCATAAACAACGAGAAGACCTATGTTTAGCGTCATCACGCTTTTCCATAAATGCCGGCCATTGATGGAATGGTACTCATCTGAAAAAGGTAAGGACCCTTTAAGGGGTAAACGCTGTAAAATAATTATGTATAGCGGTGGACCAATCAAAACCATTACAATGGGATGGCGATAAACTTTATATAGGCGTTGCTGCCACGGTTTAAGGTTCCGAAACTCCTCAAGGGTCAGCGTATCAATAGCTCCGATACCCCGCTTGGAAAGATTGCCGGAACTAGCATGATGGCGATTATGGGCATCGCGCCAAAATGCAAATGGTGTAAACGTTGCGAGGCTAAAGAGGCGGCCAACAAAATTGTTGGTAGCTTTCGATTTAAAATAGGAGCCATGGCCGCAATCATGCTGCACGATAAACATTTTCACCAGCAAGCCCGCCGTCGGCACAGCCAATAATGCACAAACCCAGTAGAACCCTGCTTTCGTAAAGAAAACCATCGCCGTACAGAGCAGCAAATATAAAAACAACGTCAACCCTGCTTGCAAAACACTGCGATGAATGATTGGCGCCTTAAATTCCTGGCAATGGTCGTGAACACGCTTGAGAAAACTGTCCAGGTCTTGCGCCGTGGGTAAGTGGGAACTTGAATTTACCAATGATTTTCCTGCCTATTTGTTTTTATTTTTACTGATATCAAAAGTGCATATTAAGCTTTATATCAGCACTACTGAACAGCGATTTTATTATATTGTCTATCATGAAACCATACCAAACCATTAACCACGCGGAGATGTGAGGGGAGGAATCGGTCTCGCTGGTGTCAAAGGTTTCACAGTTTTGCCTTTAACAGGAATACTGCCAACCTCATAACCTTTAACTAAATATTGGATAAGCCATACCCCAATTACAGCAAAAATAATTGCACCAGCATACTGACCGATAACAACCCCTGACGCGCCTCCCCACCTAGCCCCAAACCAGATGAAAGGCGCAATTCCGATGGTATTGCGTCCCCAGTTCAACAATGTGGACCAGAGAGGCCGATCGAGATTATTGAAGGCTGCATTTGCAACAAACAGAACACCATTAAAAAACAAAAGAGGGGCGGCAGCGATGCTAAACCAAAACACTAACGCGCGTCCGTCACCAGTAAGTCCAAACTGATCAGCAATAAATCCATTCGATACAAATAGTACCAACCACATGCCCAGAACATAAACCCCTGTAAACAATATCGATTTCCAGACCGTTTCACGTACCCGTGCATGTGCTTGAGCACCGAAATTCTGACCGATAATCGGGCCCACAGCACCGGACAAAGCAAAAATCACAACAAAAGCCAACGGCATCAAGCGAGCAAGCACAGCATATCCAGCAACCGCTGCATCCCCATAAGGGGCAATAGCACGGGTCACCAAAACGGTGCCAGTTGGCGTTGCGAGGTTTGTTAAAATAGCTGGACACGCAATTGCCAGGATAGGTTTCAAATGTTGTGTTAATCGATCAACATTAAATGGAGCGAACCCACCATATCGTCTAATCACAGGAAGCACGGCTGTAATCGCCATCGCAATCCTTGCGCCGACAGAGGCCCAAGCCGCACCTTCCAGGCCCAAACCAAGACCAAAGATCAAGATTGGGTCCAGGATCGCATTCACTATACCGGCAGACAAGGTCGCATTCATGGCCCGGCGAGCATCACCATGGGCGCGCAACAAACCAGAACTAATCATTGCAATCGACATAAGAGGGAGAGCAGGAATGATAATGCGCAAATACGAAAGCGCATATATTTTGGTATCCCCCGCAGCGCCAACTATATCGAGGAAAGCAGGCGCAAACACCCAGAACAAAGCCGCAATGATCACACTGGTGCCTATCCCAAGCACCAGTACGCTGGTTGCCACCTCACGCGCGCCTTTCTGGTCATTTGCCCCGATTTTGCGAGCGGCCAACGCACTCATCGCAATCATTAAGCCGATGGTCAAAGACATGGTGAAATAGAGTAGCGTCCCGGCAAACCCGACAGCTGCAGCCAGCGACGCTTGCCCCAACAAGGAGATGAAATAAAGATCAATAAAATCAACGACAAATAGAGAAACCAATCCAACGCTTGCGCTCAAGGACATGACGATTATGTGCTGCATCAAATCGCCTTCGAGGAACTTGGCCTTTAGCGGTGGGGTAGCCTCAGCCTCCGCCATAGCACCATCCTGAGAGAGTGCCTGCTTTTGCGGCTCATCAGACGAGCCGCTTAAAATATCTGTTGGTTTTTCAGGCAAATAATGGCTCCCGGAGCTTTGCAATGATAAATCAGGCGATTGCAGCAGTATGAGTTCGTCTATATGACCGAAAAGCAGCCAAAAAGAACCTCACCTGACCCGATTTTTCAATAATTTGGGGGTTTTTTGCATCACTCATCTGTGAAGTGCACGTTTTTAGGCTGGTGAAAGCACTCTCGATCAAGAAGCCGCTTTATAGCAACAGGTTTTTAGCCTATATTGGCTGCGGTGGAACCAAGTGAGGATAAGATGAACGATACAGGCAGGGACAATCGCATAGAGGCCTATTTTCTGGGCGCACTTGCATTGATCGTTTTCGGCGTGGTTATATTTGCAGCAGTCACAACCAAGTTCGGCGGATCTTCTGGTAATAATGGCCCTACAGTTACAACCTCCACATCATCTGGTGGCTATGCACAAACCATATCATCAAGTTCAGGTAATAAAGATATTATCTGTCAATGCTATGACGCAGGCTTTGAGCTGGCTGGAAAAACCGACAATGTTCAGAGCACGGCTTATCGCACAGGGTTTTCTCAATGTCGTTCCAGGGCTTCCGTAGAAGGCGGCAGTGCTTGGGCAGCTGGATGGAACGCGCGACGTCAGGGACGTACCTATGAAGCAACGTGCAAAGCTTACAAACGGCGTGCGCGTTAAGTCGATAAAGATTATCTCTGCCTAATCATCTTCACGGCGAAATGGGCGGCGCATCAATGTAGAAATCGCCTCATTCATTTCGGTCCTGTTATCAACAATATCCGCAACCGCTTTACACACTGGCATTTCAACATCATAACGCTTCGCAAGACCGATTACTGCAGCAGCGCTGGCAACCCCTTCGCTAACACTGTTTCGAGATTGCAAAATATCTTCCAGCGATTGTCCACTCCCCAGCATCAGCCCAAGGGACATATTACGTGACCGAGTTGACCCGGCTGTAAGTATTAAATCACCAAGCCCGGAAAGCCCAACCATTGTTGCAGGCAATGCTCCCATTGCGAGACCGAGGCGCTGAAATTCTGCAAACCCACGCGCAATCAGTGCGGCGTGCGCACTTTCTCCCAGCTGAAATCCATCAACGATTCCCGCCGCTATCGCTAGAACATTTTTGACAGCACCTCCTAACGCTACACCCGTTAAATCATCAGTAAGGTAAGGGCGAAAATGGGGTGCACCGATAGTTGCCTGCCAACGTTCCCCCAATGCTTTGTCAGAAGCTGCAAGAGTTACTGCAGTTGGCTTACCCATGGCCACATCATGAGCAAAGCTCGGCCCCGATAACATTGCTGGGGCCGCCTGCGGCCAAGTTTCCGACAAGACTTCAGGCATTAATAACAGTGTCTCACGTTCGATCCCTTTTGATCCGATAGCAACTGGCAATCCCGCAGGAATCAAAAGGCTCAGATCAACAAAGACTTGCCGTGCCTGCTGAGCGGGCACTAAAAACAAAATGGCTTGCCGTTCCACCACACCCTTTAGGTCAGTGGTCGCGGATAGTTTATCCGGAAGCAGAATATCTGGTAAATAATGGTGATTGAAACGCGCTTCATTAATATCACGAACCACCGCCTCATTGCGTGCCCACAAAAGAGTATCAATACCATTGTTAGCCACTAGCGCCGCCAGCGCCGTTCCCCATGCACCACCGCCACAGATTGCCATAGATGAAAAAGCATCAGCCATATCGTTAATACCCTCTCATTGCCAATAGATTTCATGTGAAACAATGATATTTACGCTCTAATTATCTATTCTTTAGAGACCATAATACGACATTAGCAAAGAACAAAACGGACCAGGAAACACCCATGACGCCAATGACAAAATCCGACCTGCAAAAAGCAAGCGCTCTTGTTTACAAAGCCATGGCCCCAACCCCGCAATATGCCTGGCCATTACTGGCTCGTGAACTCGGCATGGAAGTCTGGGTAAAACATGAAAATCATACACCTACTGGAGCCTTCAAAGTACGCGGTGGCTTAACGTTCATGGACTGGCTCACAAGAACTCACCCGGAAGTTAAAGGAATTATCACGGCTACACGTGGTAATCATGGCCAATCACAAGCATTTGCTGCAGCACACTATGGAATCGAAGCTGTTATTGTTGTTCCGGAAGGAAACTCAATTGAAAAAAACCAGGCTATGGAAGCTTTTGGGGGAAAATTGATTATTCATGGCAAGGATTTCGATGAAGCCCGCGAGGAAGCAGAACGCATAGCCAAAACACAAAATCTCTTCATGGTACCATCTTTTCACGAAGCACTCGTACGTGGTGTTGCCACCTATGGGTATGAACTGTTTACCGCTATTGCAAATTTGGATGTAGTTTATGTGCCGATCGGCTGCGGTTCCGGGATATGCGGAACAATTATGGCGCGCGATGCCCTTGGCATTGACACAAAAATAATCGGGGTTGTTTCAGAAAATGCGCCGACGGCAAAGTTATCGCGTGATGCTGGCAAGCTGATTGAAACAAAAAGCGCTCGAACATTTGCAGATGGAATGGCTGTACGAATACCAGTTCGACAGGCATTTGAGATCTACCAAAATGGCACCCATGATATCATTTCTGTCAGCGATAAAGAGGTTGCCGATGCCATCAGGCTTTATTATCGAGCTACCCACAATTTAGCCGAGGGCGCAGGTGCTGCCCCGTTGGCTGCGCTCATGCAACAACGCAACCAATGGCAAGGTAAAAAAATTGGCGTTATTCTTTGTGGACAAAATATTGATACCGATTGGTTCGCGACAGTTATTCAAGGACAAACCCCAATCGTTTCAGCATAAACCCTAGTCGCGCAATAATTCATTTACAGAAGTTTTTGCACGCGTCTGCTCATCAACACGTTTTACAATTACGGCACAATAGAGCGACGGACCCCAGTCTTGCTCTGGAAGGTTTTTGCGCGCAGGCACAGTTCCAGGAACAACGACCGAATAAGGTGGCACTTCGCCCATAAAGATATCACCTGTCTCCCTGTCAATGATCTTGGTTGACGCCCCAAGATATACGCCCATTGAAAGCACCGCTCCTTCACGAACAATCATCCCTTCGGCAACTTCAGATCGAGCACCAATAAAACAATTATCCTCTATGATGACCGGATTAGCTTGAAGTGGTTCAAGGACACCGCCAATACCGGCGCCACCTGAAATATGACAATTAGCCCCGATCTGCGCACACGATCCAACGGTCGCCCAAGTATCAATCATTGACCCCTCCCCAACATAAGCGCCAATATTTACATAAGATGGCATCAACACCGCCGACGGCGCAATAAACGATCCATGACGCACAGCAGCCGGCGGCACGGCCCGAAAGCCAGCTTTTTCAAAATCATCCGCAGCCCAGCCTTCAAATTTTGATGGCACCTTGTCCCACCAGTGCCCCTCTCCAGGACCACCTGCCATCAACCCATTTGGGGTCAGACGAAACGACAACAATACCGCCTTCTTCAACCACTGGTTCACCACCCAATCAGCATTGCCTGATTTTTCGCAAACACGAACAACACCTTGATCGAGCAAAGTGAGTGCTTCAGTGACGACATCACTGATACCTTCGATCTGATCTAAATGATCGCGCTCCTCCCAAGCTTGATCAATAACAGTTTGCAGACGGGCAAGATCGGCCATGGGATTGGTCTCCAGATTAGACAAAGAATGTGATTTTCAAGCGCTTGTCATCAGGCTGGAAAGAAAGCCTGTCAAGTCATCTGTTCGATGGTGTATATGGGCATGTAAATACGACGCATCATTAGTGAGTGCAGCAGGACGCTTATCCGCTGGTTCATCAGAAAACCACTCGCTATCTGAACATACCAAAACAGTTTTCATGCCGAGTTCATTTGGTGCCTCAAGATTTACTGCTATATCCTCAAACATCGCGGCATTTTGAGGATCAATTTCATAAGTTGACAAAAACCGTTCATAGGTTTTTCGATTGGGTTTGGGGACAAACTCTGCTGCGTCAATATCAAACATTCCGTCAAACACATGTTCTATCCCAAGTTTTGAAGTAATGTTACGAGCATGACGAACCGAGCCATTGGTAAATACAAAACATCGGCCGGGTAGGTTTTCCAGTTGTGTCGCTAACGGAACATTCGCAGAGATAGCCGTCAAATCTATATCGTGTACATAGTCCATAAAATCATGCGGCGCGACATCGTGTTCTTTCATCAATCCTGAAAGGGTTGTGCCATACCGAACATAATAATCTTTCTGGATCCTACGCGCTTCTTGAAACGGCAACTCAAGCAGCTTACCCACATAATCAGTCATGCGAGAATCAATCTGCTTGAACAAATTGCACTTAGCTGGATAAAGCGTGTTGTCGAGGTCAAAAACCCAATCAGTGATATGACACCAATCTTGAGTTCGCGGAATATCGTTCATAGATTTTATTTTCTAAACCTGCATTCATTCAACCGGCTCAAGCGCTGATGACGCTTGCCCAGAAGACAAAAGGCTAAATGCGTCTGGTAAAAAATCATAAGTAGCCGCAGGCGACCCACCGATTTCAACGCGTTTAAAAGAACCCGTTTGAAGATCCTGATCGGCACAACTCACATTATTACTTGTGTTAAAGAGAACGTCATTAATACAAAACGGTTTATCTCCACCCGAAAGCACCCGCTCCGGCGAGGTCTCGCTACCATTCCCGATAACACCGTACACATAGTAATGGTCATGAGCAAGTTTACCCTTGATTACCTTAACGCATTGCCCCGGATCAAGCCGCCACCAGCCTTGCGAAATATACGTCTCGTCCTTGGATGGAACTGCAATAGCGCTCCAGACTTCTTCGCCAGCTTTATTACAATAGAAGAATCCGAGCTTGGCATCTATGGAATTGGCTTCATCAATCAGACTAGTTAACAATGCATCATTAATCGTATTGCCATCAGTCAGGCCGCGGTTTTTACGATAGGCCGCAATGGCACGTCGCGTTTCTCGCCCCATGGTTCCGTCGATATTTTTTATAGGCAAGCCAACATCGTTGAGAAGGCGCTGAACTCCGGCAACTTCAGCAGAATAAATTGTATAATTGCGCGATTCAACGAAATCCGTCGTCCATACACCATTCGCCTCATCATCGATTTTTACATCCATGAAACCACGTTGACTCTGTGGTTGATCCCGACACACTTCCTGGTTTCTTAGATTAAAAAAGCCGCTATTCTCGACACAAAGCTGCGTTTTACCAGACCAGGTTCGTCGCGCACCTTTATGACCGTCGATAGCTTCGGCATAAACGAAATATCGACCAGGTTTAACTTCTTCGGTAAGAACAACCTTGCATTGCCCAGGATGAAGATCACGCCAGCCGCGTGTGGTCAACCTGTCACCATCAACGAAGCCTATAGAAGCACGCACTGCATAGCTGGTTTTATTACATAAACTGTATTTTGCGTGCGCCTGTTCAGCGAGCAGCATTGACCCTACGATAATACTCAAAACCACTAAGCCGGATATCAGATTACGCATACAATTTCCCATTCCATTCTGAAGACAATTTAACGTACCTTCGAATCTGCCCGAACACCATATGTCTAACCGATTGGGCGTTTCAATCAAGGCTCTAGCGCAAGAGTCTTGCCATTCAAGCACAGCGGCGCATAAAGCGATATGGACGATAAAAGCCTAGAAATGTCTTTTTGCGAGGGTAAACGTGTATCTGTCATGGTGCCGATGCCGGTATCGGGGCCGTTTGATTACGCAGTGCCAGAAGGTATGACACTCGCAGAAGGGGATTGGGTCACCGTTCCTTTTGGCCCTCGAATGGTCAATGGCGTTATTTGGCCAAAAACACCGCAAAAAGATGCTGAACAGGGCGAACCTATAAAGGCTCCCGTGGCTTACTCAAAATTAAAGCCCGTAATCAGTTCCCATGAGGCACCGCCTCTGACTGAGCAAACAATCCGGTTTATCGAGTGGGTTGCACACTATACGCTTTTTCCAACAGGCTCTGTATTACGCATGGTTATGCGTTCTGGAGACGCTCTGTCTCCTCCCAAAAGTATCAACGCATGGCGTTCAATCTCACCAAAAGAGTTACCCACTGGTTTACGGCGGACCCCTAAGCGCCAGGCAGTTCTTGATGTAGTAAACGAATTACCAATGACGACCGCTGATATCACAAAGATCAGCGGTGCAAGTGATGCTGTTATCCGGGGGCTTGCAAAAGCTGGTGCCCTCGCGCCAGTGAATTTAGACCCGGACCCACCCTTTGATGAACCAGATATAGAAAATTCCGGACAGTCATTATCTGAGGCACAAGCTGTAGCCGCAAAAGAACTCATCGCTCTTATAGAGGGTAAAGAAGAGCACACTACCAAAACAGCCCTCCTCGACGGGGTGACCGGATCCGGGAAAACAGAGGTTTATCTCGAAGCTGTGAAAGCAACCCTTGCCAAAGATCCAACCGCGCAAGTGCTCATCATGTTACCGGAAATAGGCCTGACCTTTCCATTTTTAAAGCGAATCGAAGAACGGTTTGGAGCAGCGCCCGCACCGTGGCATTCCGATGTCAGCACGGCCATGCGTCGCCGGGTTTGGCGGCGTGTTCTTGATGGGCAGGCACGCCTTGTTGTCGGTGCACGGTCTGCATTGTTTTTGCCCTATCAAAATCTTCAACTAATCATCGTCGATGAAGAACACGATAGCGCTTACAAGCAAGAAGATGGTGTTCTTTATCAAGGACGCGACATGGCCGTTGCCCGTGGAGCACAAGGTAACTTCCCGGTGATCCTCGCCTCTGCCACACCCGCCCTTGAAACCATGATCAATGCCGAGGAAGGCCGCTACCACAAAATATCACTTCCATCGCGGTTTGGCCCTGCCCAATTACCAGATGTCAGCCTGATTAATATGCGTGAAAACCCACCCGAACGCGCGTCTACCATTAACGGCCACCCACCCAACCCGCGTTGGCTGTCACCAGTGCTGGTTGACGCGGTTAGTGAAACATTGGTGAGGGGAGAACAGGCGCTTTTATTTCTCAATCGTCGAGGGTATGCGCCGCTCACGATCTGTCGCAAATGTGGGCATCGGATGAAATCGCCACATTCTGATACCTGCCTTGTTGAACACAGGTTTGAAAACAGGCTGGTATGTCATCACACAGGCTATTCCATTCCAAAGCCCAAAGCCTGCCCACAATGCAATGCTGTGGACGGACTTGCTGCATGTGGGCCGGGCGTCGAACGCATAGCCGATGAAGCCCGCGAACGCTGGCCCAATGCCCGACTAGAAATCTTGTCGTCGGATCGAGTGCAAAGCGCCCTCAGCCTACGCACCCTCCTTGAAGAGATGCGCGATGGAGCGATTGATATTCTGGTGGCAACACAGGCCGCCGCCAAGGGCCATAACTTTCCCGGGCTGACCCTTGTTGGTGTAATTGATGCAGACCTTGGTTTATCCGGCGGAGATCTACGCGCTGCAGAACGTACCTATCAATTGTTAAGTCAGGTGGCAGGGCGCGCCGGGCGCGCCGACAAGCCAGGCCGTGCCATGCTGCAAACTTACCAACCAGATGCACCCGTATTACGCGCCCTGGTTGACGGCAAGCGTGATATGTTTCTGGCTGCAGAAGCAGAAGGACGCATACAGATGTTATTTCCACCATTTGGTCGCATTGCCGGTATTATCTTGCGGGGCCGCGATGAAAAGCAAGTCAGGGATAGCGCCGAAGCCCTACGCCGAGCAGCCCCTCATACTGATGGCATCGAAATCTGGGGGCCTGCTCCTGCCCCTATTTATCGCCTGAACGGTCAGGTTCGCATTCGCATGCTCGTCAGAGCACGCAGAAACTTATCCTTGCAAGCGTATCTTAAAGACTGGACAGGCCGTGTAAAAATACCAACAGCTATACGTCGAACGATTGATGTGGACCCTTATAATTTTATGTAATCGCATTCAGTCCCGAACAAAAAACTCACACCAACACCTAACACAAATAGAAAAAATCTCTCCCCGTCACTTCCGCCACATACCGTTTCTGGCAATCTTGCTGAACTCCTTCCAGAATCTGGTCTTACAGTTGACTGCGCTGGCATAACTGACCACTTCATATTCAATATTGTCATGATCAAAAAAATAAAACCGCCGTCCCGGTTCATAGTCACCATGAGAACAAGGTTTATAGCCTGCATCAATCACCTTTTGCTCCACACTATCAAGGTCAGCAACCACAATACCCAAATGGTTTAGAGCTTCGGTGTTTTTATAAGTTTTACCAGGATAATCTTCAGGTTTCTCGGTCATATAGATTGCAATATAACTCGCCTGATTTCCTACATGAATTGTATGTCCACCCAACGCACTTGGCCCTTGCCACCTGATATTCCAGCTGAACAAATCACATAATAGTTGAGCTGTCTTTTGGGCATTACTCACTGTGATATTCACATGCTCGAGGGCGCTGTCAGCCATGTTGATACCCATCATCATCTCCTCTTTTGTATTCTCTATGCGCAAATAATTTTACACTGAGTAAAATTTTTCAATGACATAACCCTACAACCTCAAGTAAACTTGAGGTCAAGCGTTTTCGGAGATAAAAATGCCCCCTGTAAATACCTTCAGCAATACATCCATAAGCAAGAAACCTCGCAAAAGCCTTTCCATCGGTAAAGTCGCCGCACGCACCGGGCTTAGCATCTCAGCCATTCGGTATTATGAAACTGAGGGGCTGGTACATTGTGGGCGTACATCAGGGGGAAAACGTGTTCTGGCACCATCTGATATAAGACGACTATCCTTCATTATGATTGCCCAAGGCCTTGGCTTTTCCCTGAAACAGATAAAATTACAGCTCGATAATCTGCCGGAAGGACGCACACCAACAAAGAAAGACTGGGACACAATCAGCCGCAGCTTTAGCAAACAAATCGATGCGCGCATTATTGCTTTGCAAGCATTACGAGAAAAACTTACCGGATGCATCGGTTGTGGTTGCCTGTCTTTAAAAACCTGCAATCTTTACAATGCGGATGACAAGGCCAGCACGCGGGGCGTGGGACCACGCTATCTGATGGGGGATCAACCACTATAGTGCTTATTCATATTGCCCCTTGCATTCGGCGTGCCCTACGCTACACCCTCCTTCATGTTAGCAATATCGAACCTTGATTTTCGCGTAGAAGCCCGGCCTCTGTTTGAGGCCACGAGCGCTCAGATTTCTGATGGCTGGAAGGTCGGCCTTGTGGGACGTAATGGCACTGGCAAGTCAACATTGCTGGGCCTTATCCGCGAAGAAGTAGCAAACCCCAGTGGTGATAGCTCAATCCGTATGCGCCCTAAAGCAACCCTTGGCTGGGTTGCCCAGGAAGTGGCTGCCACTGATGAGACTATTCTGGAAGTTGTTCTCGCAGCAGATGAGGAACGCCACGCGTTGATGGCCGAAGCCGATACGGCTGAAGATCCGATGCGCATAGCCGACATTCATACCCGCCTTATTGATATTGATGCCTGGACGGGCGAGGCTCGCGCTGCTGAAGTACTGACGGGGCTTGGCTTTACCAATGATGATCTTTCGCGCCCAACACGTGAATTTTCCGGCGGGTGGCGGATGCGCGCGGCCCTTGCTGGTGTCTTGTTCTCTCAACCGGATCTCCTCCTGCTGGATGAGCCAACCAACTATCTTGATCTCGAAGGCGCTGCATGGCTGGAAGGCTATCTGATCAAATATCCGCATACAGTATTGATTGTCTCACATGATCGTGAACTTTTAAACCGATGCGTCACCCACACGATGGCACTGGAACATAAAAAACTCTCCATCTGCCCCGGCGGTTATGATGCCTGGCTCAAACTTCGCGCCGCCAAACTGGCCCAACTGGAAAGTCAGCGCGCCAAGCAGGACGCAGACAAAGCGCATCTGCAAGCTTTTGTAGATCGATTTCGCGCCAAAGCCTCCAAGGCACGGCAAGCCCAATCACGGGTCAAAATGCTTGAGAAAATGCAAGACATCTCAATTCCTGTGGCCGAGCGCACAACACCCTTTAACTTCCCCCAGCCAAAGGATCAGTTGTCCCGCCCAATGTTAAAGCTTGAAGAAGCAGACCTTGGCTATGGTGATGATGCAAAAATTCTTAGCGGCGTAGAGTTAAGCGTTGACCCGGAAGACAGGATTGCCATTGTCGGCACCAATGGTCAGGGCAAAACCACACTGGTAAAATCTATTGCCCGGCGTCTGCCTCTAATGGCTGGAAGCTGTACGGCCCCACGCACCATGCGGATCGGTTATTTCTCGCAAGACCAACTTGATGAACTTACCCTTGGTGACACCGTGCTTGATCATGTACGGCGCGCGTGCCCCAAAGATACACCGCAAGGCAAACAACGAGCGCAAGCAGCGCAGATGGGCTTTTCGCATGAAAAGGTAGAGACAAAAGTTGAAAAATTGTCCGGCGGCGAGAAAGTGCGGCTTTTGCTGGGCCTCATGGCGATGGACAAACCACACATTTTGATCCTCGACGAACCCACATCCCACCTCGATATCGATAGCCGTGAAGCGCTAATTTATGCCCTTAACGACTTTAATGGTGCAGTTCTTCTTATCACCCACGATGTATTCCTGGCCGAAGCCACCGCCGACCGATTATGGTTAGTGAAAGACGGCAAAGCAAAGCCCTATGATGGCGATCTCAATGATTACCGTGCACTGGTGACCCAAGCTGACCGAAACAAGGGCGATAAGAACAAGAATGACGAACCCGACAAAAATTCTGGAAAAAAACGCAAAGGCAAGAAAAATCGGGCTGCTTAAACATAAGTAATTGCTAATGATTTCCAACGCACATTGGCTGATCCACAGCAGGCACGAGCTCTTATATACGCCCTGTAGCTGAAATAGTTATTATTTGAGTTCGTTATAGTATCGATACAATTTTTTGTCTGGGCAAAGCGTCAGTCTTCTCGATAAAACACTAGTAGCCAGCCATGTAAAAATATTATCCGCACTCAAATATTATCTGAACGTCACTCACAGAACTTTTAGAGAATTTCATCACAACGCCCACGACAATACACAACTTCACAAATTTGTTATCGTACCAATTTGAACCATACTCCTTAACCATACGACAGAGTTTCACAGGTGGCACTTGCATATTCATGCTTGCCATCTTTTTGCCTTGCGAATTTTGAAACTCTGATGATAATTAAGGAGCCCCACAATGAGTGGTTTTTTTAACCGTTTCGTACGGACCAACGAAACAATAACGGATACAATACGATCCCTGTTTGATGCCCAACGGTTTTTCATTGCCAATAATGGTAGCGTCGAGACCAATAGTGAATCTGCATTCCAGATTGACGATAACCGTGTTGCCATCGGTAATTTTGGCGACATTGATAGCGTCAACACTGAGGCGGCTGTCGATGTAACTGGTGAAGACGTTCGAATCTTTAATGCACGTCGCAGCGAAATCACCTCTGATAATGTTGCTATTGATGTAACTGGCTCTGCGCGTATCGCTAATTCCGGACTTATCGATGGCGACCTTACCGGCGTTGATTTTTCTGGCGAAGACGCTGGTGGATCACTGTTTAATCGGGGCACTGTTTCTTCCGATAGCCGCGCTGTGAATATCGATGGTAATGATGTTGCTGTCAGAAATTTCGGTGACATTGAAGGAACCGGTGACCAACGCAATGGCACTGTATACGCCAATGATACAGCATTTGATTATCTTGTACTAAACGGCGTTCGAGGTTCAATTGATGCAGGTGTTGGCAATCAAGGAGCCGGGGTATCTCTTTCACTCAGCACGGAAAAAGATGTCGATGCGACGGTTAGCAATTCAGGCGACATAGCCGGACGTGGCAATGCTGCAGCCGGCTCAGCTGCGGCTGGCGATGGTGTGCGTATTGAAACTGTCCGTGATGGCGGCCAATTAGGCGCGAATTCAGGGACTTTTGTTGGTGACATTAACAACTCTGGATCAATCACATCAGACGGTGAGAATGGTACTGTCGCTGGCTTTCGGACGGTTAATGGCGTTGATTTTCAAGGTTCGTTGATCAATCAGCGGGGCGGTGAAATCTCTGGGACACAAAATGGCGTTTACTTTGGTCTAGGCGATCATGAAGGTGGCCGCTTTATCAACCGTGGCACTGTAAGTTCAGACAGTCGTGCTTTGAATATTGATGGTGAAGATCTCCGTATTTTGAATTTTGGTGACATAATCGGAACTGCAAACCAACGAAATGGAACCGTTTACGCAGACTCCACAGCCGATGGGTTTACACTGATCAATACACGCAGAGGTGACATTGATGCAGGCGAAGGGAATCTCGGTGCAGGTTTTTCTGCTGAACTATCTGACGACGGAAATAATTTCGACATCATCAACCGTGGCGATATCGCTGGGCGCGGAAATGCCAGTGCTGGCTCTGCTGGTGCCGGTGATGGTATTCGCCTGGAACGTTCACGTGTTGACGGAAATCTTGATGGATCAACAACAGGTGTTTTCACTGGTGAAATCAGAAACTCAGGTGATATCACATCTGAGGGTGCCAATGGAACGGTTGCAGGCTTTCGTGCAGTAAATGGTGTCTCTTTCCAGGGAACACTGACCAATGGACGTAACGGTGAAATTTCCGGTACCCAGAACGGTGTATACTTCGGAAACGCGACCCCTGCTGGCGGCGGCAATCATACTGGCGGTGTTGTGAACAATCGTGGTCTCATTTCCTCAGATAGTCGTGCACTTAACATTGACGGCACGGGTATTGAGGTCAGAAATTCAGGTCTCATCATAGGCACTGATGATCAACGCAATGGTACTGTTTATGCAGACTCAACAGCTCAAGATTTTAAACTGAACAATTTGCGTCGTGGTGTGATTGACGCTGGCGAAGGAAATCTTGGCGCAGGCTTCTCTGTAGAACTTGATGAAGCCGGTAATAACTTCTCTATCGACAATAATGGCGACATTCTTGGCCGCGGTAATGCTGGTGCCGGTCTTGCATCTGCTGGTGATGGAATTCGCCTAGAGCGCACACGTGTGGACGGTGCATTAGATGGCACAACCACAGGCGTATTTACTGGTTCCATTACTAACTCCGGAGATATCATCTCCGAAGGAGCCAATGGAACGGTTGCAGGCTTTCGCGCGGTAAATGGTGTTTCTTTTCAAGGTACACTGATTAACGAACGTGGTGGAGAAATCTCCGGAATTCAAAATGGCGTTTACTTCGGCAACCCGACACCAGCGGGTGGAGGAGATCATACAGGAGGCATTTTCGTAAATGCTGGTACTGTAACCTCTGGCAGTCGCGCATTAAACATTGATGGCAATGGGTTGGCTGTTCTGAACACTGGGTCAATTCTTGGTACCGATGTGCAGCGCAATGGTACAGTTTACACTGATGCTACTGCGAACAATTATGTGTTTGTCAACGCTAACTCAGGTGTTGTTGATGCTGGTGCCGATGTCATCCATATTGATGTCATGGATGGCCACTTT
>CAZGVP010000016.1:0-19762 GCA_964529135.1 uncultured Caulobacterales bacterium
CAAGAGGTGCAGATTGTAAGATACCTTGAATCATATAGGATAATTTCGCCCATAGTATTTATTATGATATGCTTTGATATAATTTTGTAGTTCAGTTGGGTGTGGTCATGCAGACTCAGGCGTATACATCTTGCCATGTGTCATGAAGGCAAATGGCCATAAATATCCTATTGATGCAAATATTCGTTGTGTTAATCCTGAATAACCCTCAGGGTCGAATCCGTTTAAGAGTAGCCATAAATAGAACATGGATGCCAGACTGACAAAGGTCGTAAAATTGTAAAGATTTTTTCGTAATGGTGTATTGTTAATATCCAAAAGCGTTAGGGCGGGGGCGAGAATATTAAAAATTCCGATTATATAAAGGCCATGTAATGGGCCGCCCATCGGCCATATTCCATTTGCGACCATTGAAACGCCAAATAAAACCCAGCAAAGAGCGCCCCCGGAAAATATGCGTTTAGAGGCACACCAAACCCCCAAGCCAAATGTTATCAATGCAGTGCCAGTTGTTATTGCTGCTATATTGACGAGCAGATGGGCAATTCCGTCTTCTAACGTCATCACACTGACATGAGAGGCAATTGGATTATAATCATTCGCGAAAAATCCCGCTATGGTGCTGATTAGAAGCCATGCAGGCAGAGGAATAAGGCCAGCGTATAGAAGTTTGTTGGTGAAAGGCATATCAATCAAATGATTCTCTATCTTGTTTCCTGAACATCAAAGAACATTTAGTCGTTAAGTAAGTGGGTTGTACACATATATCTGCTTGGTCAGTAAGTTGGTACGGTTTTGTCGTTATCTTGGTTGTAATCTCTATTTATATCTTGGATTAACAATGGGTTACCGGTGTTTTGTGTCGCTTACATATCCGTGATTTGGATTCCTGCTCTTCTATGCCTATATTAGTAAGGTACAGACTTGAACGATAGCAACGCTCATTTTCCATGAGAATTGCGAATATATAATCGCTACTAACGATAGGACAGGCCACGATGACCGCCATTGCCTACGATGCACTTTCGCGTGCCGATGATATTGAAACCGAGGTTTCTTCCACACCATCCCGAGCTGAAGCAGAAGCGGCAGTACGCACATTAATACAATGGGCTGGCGATGACCCAACCCGTGAAGGATTGCTTGATACGCCTAAACGCGTAACCAAAGCCTTTGAAGAATGGTTTGCGGGGTATGATACAGACCCTGAGGTATTGCTGGCCCGCACCTTCGAGGAGGTAGAGGGGTATGATGATATTGTTCTTCTCAAGAATATTCGCTTGGAAAGCTATTGCGAACATCATATGGCGCCGATTATTGGTAAGGCGCATATAGGTTATCTGCCGACCGATAAGGTTGTTGGTATTTCCAAGTTAGCACGCCTTGTGGATGCTTATGCCAAACGCTTGCAGGTGCAAGAAAAATTGACCGCTCAAATTGCAGATACACTTTCTAATGTCTTACAGCCACGCGGTGTTGCCGTAATGATCGAGGCAGAACATCAATGCATGTCTACTCGCGGTGTACACAAACATGGTGTTGATACTATAACGACACGATTTACGGGTGTATTTCAAGAAGACCCAAAATTAGAAGAGCGGTTTATGCGTTTGATTAAACCTTGAAAAGCGAGCGGCTAATGCGTTTTAAGAATATCTATCGATTAAGACTTGCCTCTACACTTTTATGGTAGCTGAATAATCAACTCTTAACAGTTATCTTCAATGTGGCACTATAAATTATGGTTAACTTATATTAACCTAGGTCTTGTAAAAGGGCTTAATGGACAGTCTTTTACAAGAAAATCAAACTTTCAATCGAATCCGTATAAAAATACTTACTGTGTTAAGTATCGTGGTTGGATTGGCAGCCTTTGCGTTGTGTGCGGTACATGTGGTGTATCATGATGGAGAGTTGGCGCCGGTTTTTATCGCACTGATAATTTTGACGCCTACAGTACTATCACCCTTAATTTACAGGTATACGAAATCGGTTACTTTTGCATGCCAATGCTTTTGTATTCCGCTGGCAGTGTCAATATGGCTGACTTTGTTTTTGGTAGGTGGTATTGATTCGCAACTTGCACCAGCCGCAATTATTATTCCTATTTTTTGCGCATTTTTTTTAGGCTTGCGTCCTGCGCTTCTAATGAGTGTTCTCAATATTATTGTTATATTGTTGATGCTGGGACTCGAAACAATGGGATTGATTGATAAGGGTTTGGTAATCGAGGGAATGGCTGGAACGCAGGCAATGGCTATTATACTCGTTGTATTGAGTTTCATTAGCATGTGCTTGGCAATGGAATTTTTAAAGTACTTTCTTCGATGCATTTCTGAAGTTGAGGCCGCAAATATAGCGAAATCAGAATTTCTTGCCAATATGAGTCATGAAATTCGTACGCCAATGAATGGGGTATTGGGAATGGCGGAGTTAATGAAGGAAACTCCATTAAATCAAAAACAAAAAATGTATGCTGACGCAATATACTCATCTGGATCTGCTTTATTGACAATCATTAATGATATTTTGGATTTTTCAAAAATTGAAGCAGGTAAGCTGGAGCTTGACCCTGTTCCTTTTGATTTTGTGTGTGCTGTAGAAGATGTGGCAGTACTGCTTGGCCCTGCGGCTCGGAAGAAAGAATTGGATCTTATCGTTCAATGTGACCCGAAAATTCCAACAATGCTTGTGGGTGATGTCGGGCGTCTTCGTCAGGTGCTGACGAATTTAATTGGTAACGCGATTAAATTTACCCATGAGGGATATGTTTTGGTTGAGGTCGAGGCTGTGAATGTGAGTAGTGCAGTCAATATCAAGATAGCGATTAAAGACACTGGGATTGGTATACCAGAAGAAAAAACCAAATCTATTTTTGACCAATTTACACAAGCCGAAAATTCGACTGCAAGGCGGTTTGGTGGAACTGGTTTGGGGTTATCAATTACCAAAAGCATAATTACTGCTATGGATGGACGGATTGGTGTCCATTCTGAATTTGGCAAGGGATCGGAATTTTGGTTGGAATTGAAATTCCCAATAGCAAAAGAAAGCTCCAAGCCGGTGCAAGGTGTAACTTGTCTTCAAAATATGCCTGTTATTATTGTTGATGATATTGCGATTAACCGAACTATTCTTGAAGATCAGCTTACTCGGTCCGGGGCCTCATTGGTTAGCGTGGAAAGTGGCTCGCAAGGGCTAAAAGCAATTCGGACCGCAGTAAAAGGTGGAAATCCATGCCCGTTGGTTATTGCTGATTTCCATATGCCCGAAATGGATGGCTTGGAAATGTTGCAGTATATTCGTAGCGATGGAGAAATTTCTGATGCTAAGGTTATCATTTTAACATCCGTCGATGATGAGAAGGCGACAACTGCTTTTAAGAAATTAGACGTTGCGACAGTTTTAACAAAACCTGTTCGTACTCAAGAATTAATGAATGCTATAAACAATACAATTGCTGATGCGAATGTAAATGTATTGAGCAATATTGTTAATTCAGAATTTGCTACATTAGATAATTCTTCTAAACCAATAAACGCAAATTCACCTCGTATTTTGATCGCAGAAGATAATCAAGTCAATCGAATGGTCATTGAAAGTATGTTATCAACTCAAGACGTTGACATTATTTTTGCTGAAAACGGGAGGATAGCACTTAATTGTTTCAAATCTAATAGCTTTGATCTGATCATTATGGACGTGTCTATGCCGGAGATGGACGGGGTTGAGGCTACAAAAGCGATACGCAGCCATGAGGCTGTTACAAAGCAAAATCCAACACCAATTATTGCATTGACGGCCCATGCAATGAAGGGTGAAAAAGAAAGTTATCTTGCCGCTGGTATGAATGATTACCTGGCTAAGCCAATAAATAAAGAGCTCATAGTTTCTAAAATGTATGAGTGGTTACAAAAATCAACAAGTAGAAATTTTTCTGATCGTGATAAGAATGAATATTCGTCAATGACCTCAAATCACTAATGTTGATTTAGGGGTGTTGTGAATACAGTTATAAATTTCTGACCTACTCATTCCGCCCTTACGCATTGCCTGTATGGTTTTTGCTTTATCGCGTTTGGCAAAACGCTTGCCATTGTTGTCCAATAGTAACGCATGATGGTGATATGTTGGTGTTGGAAGTTCGAGCAAATATTGCAATAATACATGCAGGTGCGTCACGTTGAATAAGTCTTGACCGCGTATAATATGCGTGACGCCTTGCAAAGCATCATCATGAACGCAAGCCAGATGATAGCTGGTTCCTGTATCTTTTCGTGCTAGAATAACATCTCCAAAAAGATTTGGTGTTGCAGCAATTAAATGCTGTTGGCTACTCGTGTTGTTATCTTTTTCGATAAAGCTGAGATTATTCCACTGTGTGCCAATATAGTCGCGACAGGCAGTGAGTGATAGCCTCCAAGCATAAGGCATTCCATCAGCTAAGAGGGTTTTTTCTTCTCGGCGAGGGAGACTCTGTCCCTTAAAGGTTGGTTTTGTATTCGTAGTAAGTTGGTTTGCATCATGGGGGGCAAGTGCGCTCTGTTCCATCACTTCCCGACGCGTTTTGAAGCAACGATAAACAAGGCCCAGATCCCGTAATTTTGTCAGGGCTTGGTCATAATCGGCCGTGTGCTTCGATTGGCGGCGGACTGGGGTTGGCCAATCAAAGCCTAACCAGTTTAAGTCTTTATAAATGCCCTCTTCATATTCCGAGCGGCACCGGATTTTGTCTGTATCTTCAATGCGTAACAGACAAGCGCCTCCGGCATCGCGGGCTGCATTAAAAGCACATGCAGCTGAAAAGGCGTGACCAAGGTGCAAGCGACCGGTCGGAGATGGAGCAAAGCGAGTGATGAAATCTGTCATGTGTTCATTTATTATCGCTCGTTTGTGATAATGACCAGCATTCGGTTTCTGGGTGATATAGATGACGCGCTTGGTAAAGTCTGTCATAGTTTGTTTCGCAGATGCGTAAAATGTTAACAGGGGCAATATGATGGTGGTAACACGGGATCTCAGATCCGATCTTTCTTATGATGTGATCATTATTGGGTCCGGTGCTGGTGGAGCGACCATTGCACAATCACTGGCGGAAACAGGCAAATCGATCCTTATTATAGAGCGCGGTGAGCGATTGCCGGTTGAGCCAGATAATTGGGATCCACGGGCAGTTTTTATTGATCGAAAATATCTGAGTGATGAGCGTTGGAGAGATCAGGTAGGCGACACGATCAAGCCTGCTATCCATTATTGGGTTGGCGGTAATACTTCCTTTTACGGTGCCGCTCTATTTCGTATGCGGAAAAATGATTTTGAGGAAGTGCAACATCATGATGGTGTTTCCCCGGCATGGCCAATCTCGTATGACGATTTGGCACCTTATTACACCAAAGCTGAACGGGTTTGGAAGGTTCATGGATCGCGCAAAATTGCAGGCAGTGCGGACCCTACAGATGATCTTGATGCACCAGAATATGCCTACCCTCCAATAGATCATGACCCTGAGGTGGCATTGTTAAAGCAGCGCATCGCAGACAGTGGTTGGAAGCCGTTTGATATTCCTCTTGGCATTGATCGTGATGATAAAAAACCCTGGGATGGTAAGTGTGTGCGTTGTGATACATGCGGTGGGTTTCCTTGCAAGGTTTTGGGTAAATCCGATGCACGAAAAATTATTCACGAAGTTGAGCAGTATAACAATATTACGCTCGTAACGGGTATGCAGGTATCGCGTCTTGAAACCTCTGTGGATGGGCGCACTGTGAATGGTGTTGTTTGTGATCATGCTGAAGGGCAAACCACATTTAAAGGCGACATTGTTGTTTTGGCAGCGGGGGCAATCAATTCTGCGGTTTTATTGATGCGATCAGCAAATGCGGCGCATCCGGAAGGACTGGCTAATGGCTCCGATCAGGTTGGGCGGAATTATATGTTCCATACCTCGTCAGCACTGCTTTCATTTACTCGTACAAAAGTGCATGCAGCTTTTCCGAAAACGTTTGCAATCAACGATTTTTACTGGGGTGATCCTGATGGTGGCTTTGATTTTCCAATGGGCCATATCCAGCTTCTTGAGCATATGAATGGGGATGTCATTCAAGGTCAAATTCAAGATAAAATTCCTGATTGGCTAGTACCTGATTTTATTGCCAATGGTATTGCAGATCGCTTGCTGGCTTTTCTGGTGATGTCGGAGGATCTGCCCGAACAGCGCAACCGTGTCACTCTTAATTCACAAGGTGAAATTACGCTAAATTATTGGCCGAACAATCTTGTTGCTCATGAGCGTTTGGTTAAAAAATTTCGTAAGCGTCTATCAAAACTTGGAAGAATGGTTCGCTCCCTGAAGGAGCATCGCTATCAAATTGATGAGCTGTTGCCTTTATATGGTACAGCTCATCAATGTGGTACGGTGCGGATGGGTAATGATCCGGCTTCATCGGTTGTTGATGCTCAATGTAAAGCGCATCAGCTCGATAATCTCTATGTGGCAGACTCTGGTGTCTTTGTTTCAAGTTCTGCTGTTAATCCAGCACTGACCATTGTTGCGAATGCTATGCGAGTCGGCGATTATTTGGTGGGGCGGCTTTAGTCATCGAAACCTTTTCCCCGTTTTTTGTTTTCCGGCATATCGGCTACTGCGCGTACGAGCTGAGTAAATTCTGCACGATACCCGTAGGGATCATTGCCTTTGTTATTGCTTGCTAAACTCAGGATGTCTTCATAAGACATGCTCGCCGCAAACTTAGAGTTAGACAATTTTTGTCCGAAAGCAGCCACGGCTCCGGCAAACTGCGCATCACGGGGTGCGTTTTGTGGGGTGTCATAACTATCGTCAACCTTAACCGCCACACTGATGAGGGTGCTTTTGTCTTCATCGGGCAGTTTGTAACGAAGTTTTACAAACCCATATTCATCTTTAGTGAGACTATCTGTGTTTGTAGGTGTTTGATAGCGTCGATCATCAATAAGCCTTCCTTTTGATCCGATCAGAGCTATTTCGTAAAGCGCGGTAACTGTGTGACCTGAACCAATGTCTCCTGCATCGACCGCGTCATTGTTAAAGTCTTCTTCGTTAAGCAATCGCGTTTCATAACCGATTAATCTGTATTCTGCGACGACGGCAGGGTTGAATTCAACTTGAAATTTTAGATCTTTCGCGATTGGAAATAATGTAGATGTCAGTTCATTAACGAGCACCTTGCGTGCCTCATTAAGATTGTCGATATATGCTGCGACTCCGTTACCTGCCTGCGCTAATTTCTGTGCTAGGCGGTCGTTGTAATTGCCTTCGCCAAATCCAAGAATAGTTAGGTAAATGCCTGATTTTCGTTGGCGAGCCACAAAGCCTTCTAAAGTTTCATCGTCGACAGTGCCTACATTGAAATCACCATCAGATGCCAGAATAATCCGGTTGATTTTGTCGGGGGAAAAATTCTCTTTGGCAAGTTGATAAGCAAGGGCGATGCCTTGCCCTCCTGCCGTAGAACCGCCAGCCTTAAGGTTGTTTATGGCTTCGAGGATTCTGGTTTTCTTCGAAGCTGAAGTCGGTTCGAGAACCACACCCGCAGCGCCTGCATAAACGACCATGCTGATCGTATCATTCTTATCCATCTCGTTGATCATCAGTTCGAATGATTTTTTAACGAGAGGAAGTTTTGCATCCGATTGCATGGAACCGGAAACGTCAACTAGTAAAACGATATTGGCAGCTGGTTTTTCTGTTGGTTTTTTGTCGTATCCCTTGACCCCAATCTGCATTAATCTCGTATCAGGGTTCCATGGTGTTTGCGTTACCCAAACAGTTGGTTTGAATGGTTTAATCGCGCTGTTGGGCTCCTTGTACTGATAGTCAAAATAATTGAGGAATTCCTCAATGCGGATTGATTGCGGCGGTGGCATGTGATTGTTACGCTGAATATAGCGCCGTGTTACAGTGTAAGAAGCAGTGTCTACATCAGAAGAAAACGTCGAGACTGGCTCTTCAGCTGTAAGTTTAACCGGGTTTGGCTCACCATTATCGTAACGTTCACGGTTTGGTAGTTCGAAGGAGGGGCTAGAAATAGAGCGGGCAAGCCTTTCTTGCATAAAGCGCTGTTCACTTCTTGTAGCTCTTTTGTTGGCCGTAACGATAAGTGTGTCCGAATTTTCTTCAGTTATTGCTTCTTCTTTAGTATCGTTATGAGAGCAACTTACAGTAAAACTGATCAGGCTTATAAAGCAGAAAAGAGTTGAAAAACGCATCCTTGCCTCCAAGCAGGTTCATTCATTCGGTGACCATAAGCCGGAATAGACTCTTATTATGGCGTAAATTTGCTCTATAAGTGATGGTTGATGTTGATTGTGAAGAGTATGAACCTCTTCCCATTTACAGTTCTGCCCGCTATCACCCGCATCTATGGCTGATCACTCACAATCGCGCCTTGCGCAAACCTTCAAAAACCTTCGCGATGAAGATCGCGCAGCATTCATCCCATTTATTATGGCAGGTGATCCAAATCTTGATACTTCGCTCGCATTGATGACGGCATTGCCGGATGCGGGTGCGGATATTATCGAGCTTGGTGTTTGTTTCACCGACCCGATGGCAGATGGCCCTGCCATTCAGGCTGCGGGATTGCGAGCGTTAGCATCGGGGCAGAACCTTGTTAAAACCCTTGATATGGTTAAGTCTTTTCGGAAGGGAAATAATAAAACGCCCGTTATTCTCATGGGGTATTACAACCCGTTTTATGCTATGGGGGTTGATGTGTTTCTTGAAAAGGCTGTTGATGCTGGTGTGGATGGATTAATCATCGTCGATCTGCCGCCAGAGGAAGATAGCGAGATGTGTATTCCGGCACGCTCAAGGGGGCTCGATTTTATCCGCCTGGCGACACCAACGACGGATGCTAAGCGGTTGCCTGATGTTTTGCGCTATACATCAGGTTTTGTCTATTATGTCTCTGTTGCAGGTATTACGGGCGCTGGTGCGGGCGAGGCTGGTAATGTCAGTGCAGCAGTTGGGCGATTGCGTGAGGCGTCACCCTTACCAATAGCAGTTGGTTTCGGAATAAAAACGACCAAGAAAGCTGCTGAAACCGCTAAATTTGCAGATGCTGTTGTGGTTGGGTCAGCCATTGTAGAGTGTCTGGAGGTGGCGTGTTTAAAAGCAGATGAAATGTCACAAAATGAACAAGCGCCCCCCCTTGAGAATGCGTCCAAAAACAACCAGTATGATATCCACGAAGTATTGAGATTTGCGCGCTCATTATCAGATGCCGTCCACACCGCGCGAGATGACAAACGATAGATGCGCCAATAATAGAAAAAAGTAGAAGAAAAGCCCATGAACTGGCTGTCCAATATTACCCCGCCGGGTATCAAGAATATTTTCAAAAAACCGGATAACAATTCCGACACGCTTTGGGTCAAATGCGGAGATTGTGGTGACATGATCTTTCATCGTGACCTGGAAGTTGCTCATCGAGTTTGTCCATCTTGCGGCTTTCATATGCTGATGCCCCCTGAAGAGCGACTAAAGTTGATTATGGATGACCAGAAATTTGAACGGCTTGAACTTCCTGATGCCCCGTCCGATCCATTGAAATTTCGCGATACCAAAAAATATGCTGATCGCTTGAAGGATCATCGCAAGCGTACTGGTGAGCAGGATGCATTGATTGTAGCGACAGGTGCTATAGAGACGGTCCCGGTGGTCGTTGCGATACAAAATTTTGGCTTCATGGGTGGGTCCATGGGAATGGCCGTTGGGGAAGGATTCCTAAAAGCAGCGGAAACAGCTGTTGAAGCCAAGGCACCGTTGATTATGTTTACAGCGTCAGGGGGCGCAAGGATGCAAGAAAGTATTCTTGCTTTAATGCAAATGCCACGGACGACCATTGCTGTGGAAATGTTGCGGGAGGCTGGTTTACCATTTGTTGTGGTGCTCACTAATCCGACAACTGGCGGTGTTATGGCTTCGTTCGCGATGCTTGGTGATGTGCACATTGCTGAACCAGGCGCGGTAATAGGCTTTGCTGGACGCCGGGTGATCGAGCAAACTATTCGCGAAAAGTTACCTAATGAATTTCAAAAATCTGAGTTTCTTCTGGATAAAGGGATGATTGATGTGGTGGCGCATCGTCACGATCTTCGCCCGACACTTGGTAAGTTGTTACGTGTATTGACTGGAAGGCATGCGCGTGTGGGTGCTGAATCGAAGGTAAATATGCAGGAAAAACCATCCGAAGTAGATAAAATCCCTTCGGCTACCTCCGATTCTGTGCAATCAGACACTGATGAAGATATCACCTTACCCGTTACCCTCGACAAGGCCGCGGAATAAGCAGATACGCTCTGTGGTTTGAACTTTGATATTTTACGGAAAAAGCATCGCTTGTGACTGACGCAAAAACATTACTTGCGAGGCTCGCTGAACGTCGTCCGACTATTATTGATCTGAGTCTTGATCGAATGTTCGCAGCGTTAGAAGCGTTGGGTAATCCTCATCATAAGTTACCGCCGGTTTTTCATGTTGCAGGTACGAATGGAAAAGGTTCAACCATTGCTTATTTGCGCGCGATAATGGAGGCGTCTGATAAATCTGTACACGTATACACTTCGCCACATCTTGTGCGCTTTCATGAGCGTATTGTCTTGGCTAATAATGAGATTGAAGATGATGCGTTGGTTGACATCATCACGCGTTGTGATGAGGCGGTCAATGAACGGGCGCTGACGTACTTTGAGGCTGTAACATGCGCTGCTTTTTTGGCGTTTTCTGAATCACCTGCTGATGTTCTCTTGCTGGAGGTTGGATTAGGTGGTCGACTGGATGCAACTAATGTTGTGACGGCTCCGAAGGCAAGTACAATAACACCTGTGGCTCTGGATCATCAGCATTATCTCGGTGATGATTTACCAACTATCGCGGGCGAGAAAGCGGGTATTTTCCGACAAAATGTGCCAGCGGTGATTGGCCCCCAGAACCCGACTGCCATGGCGGTTTTGGAGGAAAGGGCATTTAAGACTGGTGCTGTGCCATTTAAATATGGTGAAGACTGGAATGTCTTTGAGGAGCAAGGTCGACTTGTGTACCAAGACGAGTACGGACTATCAGATTTAGCGTTACCGAAACTGGTTGGCGCTCATCAGATCATGAATGCTGGCCTTGCGGTGGCGACATTGCGAGCGGCAAACTTGTGTCCGGATGATAAAACGCTGTCAGAAGGAATAGCCTCAACACACTGGCCCGCGCGAATGCAGCCATTACGATATGGGCCTTATGTTGAACAAATTGAAAAAGTAACAGGCGATACAGCGGATATATGGCTAGATGGCGGGCATAATCCGCATGCTGCCCGCGCACTTGCGACGACATTGGCTGATCTTGATGAGCGACTAGCCCGCCCTGTGATTTTGATCGCGGGATTGCAACAGAACAAGGATATAAGTGGTTATTTCGAAGCGCTTTCTGGTTTGGTGCACCGCGTTTATGTAGTGCGCGCTGATTTGCCGAGTGCTGCATCCTTGAAAGAAGTGAGGAATGCAGCTCTTAAAACTGGGCACGATGCACAGATTGCGGGAGAAGTGGCGACGGCTATTCGTCAGATCGTTGATGACGTTGCTGCCGAACAAAAAACCCCCCGCATAGTGATCGGGGGGTCCTTATACCTTGCAGGTGAGGTGTTGGTGGATCACGGATAGCTTAGTCGACGTTATGCCGACGTTGTTGTCTTGGCTTCAGCGATGACGTCGCCAATCCATGAATCTAGTGTTGATTTTGGTGCAGCACCAACTTTGGTGGCGACCAATTCACCGTCGTTGAAAATCATTAATGTTGGGATGCCTCGCACACCAAAGCGTCCTGGTGTTTCGGGGTTCTCATCAATGTTGATCTTTGTAATTGAAATTTCACTCGTGCGCGCTGTTGCGATTTCCTCGAGCGCGGGCCCGATCTGGCGGCAAGGGCCACACCATTCAGCCCAAAAGTCAACTAGGACTGGGCCGGAAGCTTCCAGAACATCTTGTGCAAATGATGCGTCGGTAATGGCTTTGGTGCCCATGGTATAAATTCCTTTTTCCGGTGGCCTCGTACGGCAAAATAACAGTCATTGAATAATCAAGATAAGCGCTTTTTGAGCTGGATCAAGATAGATATCTTCATCATGTGAGAAAACGAGAGAAGGCGTGATCAAGGAGCTTGTCGGATAACATCATTAGCCTCGCTTCATAGGTCCACAATAGGCCTGCTTTGACGGTCTTATCTGGATATAGCGCCTGCATTAACCCTCGATAAGCGGCCATTTGAGCGAGGTAGGCATCAGCCACATCGCGTTCATGTAATGGTGGTGGTTGGTTTGTTTTGTAGTCAACGATCAATAGTTGATTGCCATTAATGGCGAGGCGATCAATCTGACCGTTAATAACAATTCCAGCACGTGCCCCTGGTGGGGTGCCGCCAATACTAACTTCCGCGCGTGAGCTTTGTGTGAAAACTGGAGCAAAATTAATATCCCCAATGATGCGTAAAGCCTCATCTCGCCATTCCATTTTAGTTTCTACAGAAAGCTCGGGAGCAAGTTTCTCTATGATCCTGTCGGCCAAGATAGAGTGTTCTCCTTGCGGATAGTCTGGTAGCAATTCCAGTAATCTGTGAAGGGTGCGCCCGCGCAAGAATTTATTTTCATTACCTACAGGGGAATACCCTTCGGGGGTATTCACCAGAGTTGTGCGATCATGACCTGCTTTGTCCTCATGGTAATCGGCAAGTGTTGAAGGGGATAGGTGTTCCACAAGTTTTTCGCAGGGACATGGTTGTGTGAGCCAATCGGGGGCATTTGGTTTTGAGTCAGTATTTTCCAGATTTTTTTTATTTGTGTTATCGACTTCAACAGTTTGTGCACAAGAAAAATGCCACCCTTCACCTTCCCAGGGAAAATCGGTGAGTCTTTTTATAGGTGTTTTTGATGTTTGTAATCGATCGAAACTTTTTTCAGCAAGGTTGTACCAACTATCATCATTATACAATTTTTCTTCGCGTGCAGAATTGCTTCCCTTGTCAAGGCCACAAATATATAGCCTGTCTTTAGCCCGTGTTGCTGCAACATAAAATAATCGCCGGTATTCTTCAAAGGCATTTTCTTTTAATTCCTCGACAGAAACATTAGTACATGCGGTATGTTTATCTTTTGATCGAACGATCGCAGGGATGGCGGGTAGAGGGCCATTAATATTTTTTGCTGGAGTGAGTTTATAAAGCGGCCCCAGTTTTCCTGTTGATGGCCTCTCATGGGCATCCAGAAGAAATACTATATTGCCTTCGAGGCCTTTGGCTCCATGGACAGTCATAATGCGTACCGCATTACTTTCTTGATCAAGTTCACGTTTTAATTCGCCAGCATTGTCTTCAAACCATGTGACAAATGCCTGGAGGTTACGAGGATGCTTAGCTTCATAGTCAAGTACTTGCCGTATGAACGCGTTGATTGGGTCACCACATGCTGAACCAAGTCGAGAATAGAGACGCTGGCGCCCCGTTTGCTCGTTGTTTTGTCTTGAGCCTTGGTCAAGCAGATTAACGTATAAATCGTAAGGGCCATGAGTCAGCGCAATTTTTCGTGCGGTTGATATTTCTGTATATGCACGCCGCCACAACTTATTTTCTTGATGGCGAGACTGTAAGGTTTCCCAAAGGCTTGATTTTCTATCAGCTGCCAAGGAATAAAGATTGTCATCGTCGATATCGAAAAATGGACTCTTCAATGTTTCTGCAAGAGATAAATCATCTTCAGGCAAAAGAATGCACCGTGCGTACGAAAGAAGATCTTGAATAGAGGTTTCAGATAGTAGTGCAAGACGATCAGCACCAGCGACGGGAATATTGCTTTGGGTGAGTGATTTAATGATTTGTTTGAAGAGTGGGCCGCGCCTTTGAACCAGAATTATTATGTCACCCGGGTTTATAGGCCGTCCTTGTGATACCAGGATATCATTGCCTAACCATTGAGCGATGGTTTTTGCGACATGTCCACAAAGTTGCGCCACAGGATTGTTAGCAGGTTTTGTGTCAATCGGTGCATCCCATGGGTTATTCTCCAGTTTTTCCGGTTTTGGTGTAAGCGGCCATAATTCAACAAGTCCCGCTTCTCCGCTCCGGTGAACACCATGTTTCAGGGGAATTTGCTCGCCCATTCCCTCCATGGCTGTTTTGTCGTCAAAGCTCGCATCAACGAAGTTGAGAATTGGTGCTGTGCTACGGAATGAAAGCGTTAGGGGAATGTTTTCAAAATCTGCAAGCTCATTAATTTTTTTGCTTAAATCTATGCTCTTTTCACGGAAGAGATTTGTGTCAGCTCCCTGAAAAGAATAGATGGATTGTTTTTCGTCGCCAACGACAAAAACCGTACGTTGTTGGTCGCGCGTTTCTTCTTGAGAGAAAAACTCGCCTAGTGGACGCTCAATTACATTCCATTGTCCAGGGCTGGTGTCTTGTGCTTCATCAATGAGAATATGTTCCAAACCATTATCAAGCTTATACATGACCCATTGTGCGGCATGCTCTCCTTTGTCAAAAAGATTGCGTGTACGGATAATTAAATCATCAAAATCAAGAACGCCTCGTGACCATTTCAGTTTCTCGTAATGAGAAAGAAGATGCTGGCTGACTTTAAAGAAGTGCGTTGTATCTTGTAAGATATCGATGCCTTTTAGAAGGTCTATGGTTTCAATAATTACACTCTGGATGGATTTTAATTGTGTATCCAGTTCAGGAAATGCCTCTTGGACAGCTTTATGGGTCAGGCGAGCGCGAGGTTTTTTTTTAGTTGTTAGAAAGTGCGAACAAATCTTATCAAACTTGTTACTCAAGTTTTCTGTGGTTGAGGCAACAATGAGGATATCAGCAAAATCTTTATCTGTTTTTGTGCCTATTTTTAGACATTCCGCCGTGCGTTGCATTTCGGAAACTGGGAAATGATCTAATGCTGCAGCAATCAGTTCTTCTTGATTCGTTGAAACCGTAACCCCCAACTCGTCAGCAAGTCGTTCCAGCATAGGGGTAATGCCACCATTGGCATGTTTAATGGTTTCAAACTGTTGACGTTGATTAATAAAATTTCTCAACACCTCCGGTGTGCGATTGGCACCGAATGTTTTACCCAGGTGCCAAAACGCGGTGGCCAGTTGTTCATCTTTATGTGCGTCTTCTGCAGTTTGATTAAGAGCTTGTTCAATTAATAAAGTTGCTTCTGACTCTTCCATTTCACCAAACCCAGGCGGAACACCGGCCTCAAGAGGGAAGCGTTTTAGAACATGACTGCAAAATGCATGGATGGTTTGAATTTTCAATCCACCTGGCGTTTCCAGTGCGCGGGCAAATAACTGACGTGCTTTGGAAAGTTCAGGGCCACTGCGCCGAGGCGCATCACTCCCCTCTAGTTTTTGTAAATCATCTGCGAGTTGTGCATCATCTTGCAGAGCCCATTCGCCGAGAAGTTTAAAAAGGCGTTCCGCCATTTCTGCAGCGGCAGCTTTTGTATAAGTGATACATAAAATACGAGACGGGTTTGCGCCAGCAAGTAACAATCTTGCCACGCGGTTTGTAAGAACGCGGGTTTTCCCGGACCCTGCATTCGCTCCAACCCACGCTGATAATAAGGGTGAGGCTGCGTTGATCTGATGGGTAACTGTTTGCTCAAACGGTGTCACGGTGATGTGCCCCCAACATTGTCATCTCGTTCCGTAGCCCATTCGGCCCGGCGCGCCAGCTGGTCATAATCTCCGTAATCATTCATAAATTCCGGACGCGGCTGGGAAAGGTAAGGGGTTTGCGGATCATCAAAATGTCTGATCAATTCAATAAGGGAGGCGTGAGCTTTATTGATGGTTTCATCTAGTGCAGGTCTCCTTACGATTTTTACATCGCTCCCTGTAAAGTCAGTATTAGTGGTTTTCCTGCCTAAGGTTTTGATGAAAGCCTGCCGTTCTATATTTTTTGTATTAATCGCGTCAAAACCACCCTCGCGAACGATCAAGCTGGTAAGCGATAGCTGAGGGCTAAAGGTTTTGCTTTGATTTAGCGAAGGCATGCTCCCGGTTTTATAGTCGTAAACCGCGGCTGCAACTTGTTGCTTCTCAGTGGTGATTATATCGATACGGTCGGCTTTTGCTGTAAGGGTAAAGGGGTGTGTTGTTGTTTTGAAACTCCATTCACCATTTTCTTCAATGATTACGGGTTTACCTTCAGTAAGCCGCGCTTTATGCCAGTCTGCAAACCATGTCAGGCTCTCCTCAAATGCCGGTTGCCATAAAGCTTTGATGCCAGGTGATAAGGCTAAACCGTCTACTTCGCTCAAGAGTGTTTGGTTCAATCCCAAAATAGCTTTATCTCTTTCATAGTCAGATGGTAGTGTAGATATCTGCTTTGCATGTGTTTCGAACACTGTGTGTATGACGTTACCAACATGACGTGCGTCAAATGTTTCATTAAACCGATCTAGCTTTCGCAGTTTCAAGACATAGCGCGCATAAATGAAATAAGGATCTCGTAGCCATTTCTCTATGCGAGTGACTGACAATTTACGGGGACGTTTTTCAAGGGGAGGCCTTGGGGCGGGCGCATTCACTTTAGTCATGGTTGCGGGTGTGTGTAGGGCGGTGATCCAGCTGGAAATCTCTGATGACCGATCAACCTTTGGTAAGAGCTCAATTCCTTTCAGGATATTGAGTAACCTGACCATCCAGCGCGAAGGCGTGGCTGGTGCACTGCCGCGCCGTTTGCTGCGGGTGAGGGTTACTATTGGGGAGGCTGCCAGTTGAGAGAAGTCATGAGCGGCCAGGCCGATGCGACGCTCAGGAGAGGGGAGGTTAATAGTTGCGCGCATGGGGCGTGATAGAAAACCATCGATCTGTGCTTCGCCAGGCCAGACGCCTTCATTTAATCCACCAAGAATAATGTGATCAGCAGTTTGTAATCGTGCTTCAAGTGGCCCAAGGATTAGAACTCGTGGGTGTGCTGGTCGTGAACGGCGGACGGTTTCGTTACTAATCAGCTGACTGAATATACTGGAATACTCATTGTCGCCAGAATTTATCAAATGGCTGGCTTCTAATAGTGAAGCCATAAGAGCAGCGCCTGCAATACCGTCTTCATTGCACCAGAGGTTTGTGGTGTTTTTATCGGCGATTTTTTGAGAAGGGTTAGTGGCTAAAAATTCTGCTGCTCTTAGATGGCTTTTAAAGTATTCAGTAAAACCAGTGTCAGCAGACGCAGATTGGAGAAATTCTTTTGTTGCTTCCTCAATCCAGGTTAGCAATGGTGAGATAGTGGCAAGTTTTTCATCGCTTACTTGAGTGTTGATTTTTGTCAGGAGGTTCTTGAACCCTGTGCCGGGTTTTAGGCCGCGTAGTTCTTTATCCAGATGCGGTAGCAGGCGCGCTATCTCTATATTCATTTCACAAAGTGGGTGGCGCAGGACTGCAAGTAGGCACACAGGATTTGAAAGATCGCCAATCCATTCTGCGACAAGCCTTAAAAATGTACCGCAAGGTGTATTGGAAAATGGTACTCCTCCAGAATCATCAGAATCTATTTCCCATCGTTTTAGAATGGCTGCGACACGCCGTGTGAGATTGCGATCTGGTGTGACCAACAGTGCTGTCTTGTCAGGAACCTCGAGGGTTTCCCGGATGAGCAATGCAATTCCTGTGGCCTCTTCTTCTTCATCTTGAAGTTCGGCAATGTGTAACCCATCCAGCCCTTCTTGCAGGTTTTGCTCAGGTATGTTGTCAATTCTGTTAAGCCAGTCGCCAGTGCTTTCTGCAGGGCGAAGCGCTAAGGCGAGTAATGTTTGCCGCGAAGTCTCTGGAGGGTGTGGGCCATCGGTAATGTTATTTGATGAGGAAGCTTCATGTGTTGTCCACGAGTATACTGATGTGCGCTCAATCTCGAGAGCATCAAGCAATGCTTTTAGCCCTGATTGGGGATGAGCATCGTCGATGTGCGACCAAGCGGTATCATCCAGGTAAAGATCCACCCCTGGTAATATGACACACCCTTTAGGCAGATTGGCGACAACTTTCATGAGCTCGGCGACTGCTGGGGTTGAGCCGGTGGTGCCTGCAATAATAACGGGATGTTGCGGTGGGGTAGTTTGCCAGTGAGTTGTTGCTTGTCTGATTAAAGCAATGCGTCTTGCAATCGGATCCATTCGATTTTTTTCAGCAAGATAGGCTGGCCATGCGGTCGTCGCAATAGTGAGGAAGTCACGCGAAACGTGCCAGTGTTTGGCAAGGTTATCTTCTTCTGGTTCCAATTTTTCTAAAGCTGAAAAGGGAATCTCTTCTGTGTAAAAAGAATCGAGAAGTTTAGATAATTCTGTGGCGGCGCTAAGAGCTGCAACCCAGTTTTCCTCACCAGCGTAAGCTGCATTGTGATGAGCTGTTAAATGTGCGAGTACCAACCGTCGCTCTAGGGTGGAAATGGCAGGCGCTAGGTCGATGCTGTCAAAAGCGCCTGGTTCTCCCACGAGATCGACATCATCATCTAATGCTCCAATGGCACGAATTTTTGGGAGGAAACTGGTTTGGCCCGGCGATTGTCGAATAAAACTTGCTGTTAATGCGCGCATCGCCCGGCGGGTCGGCAAGAAAATTTCATAGTCTGCCAACGCTAGAGGATTGGCCTCAGTTTCGGTTAAGATTTTTCCGGCAAGCTGATCAAGAAAGGGTTCCCCTGCAGCGATGTTTACATATCTTGGGGTCTTTATAGAAAAAAGAGTTTTTTTGTAATCAACCATTGCTGTCTGGACTGGCTGTCTCTTGAGATAAAAATTCTTCTGCGTCTTGAACGCCTTTTGGGGTGCCGACATGCAACCAGTGATGTGGGTATATGCATCCGTAAAGTCCGTTTTTCTCGCGAGCTTTCTTCCACAATAACCTTGTTGAGAAAGGCCCATCGGGCGTGCCGTCAAGTAGGTCGGGATGTATTATCTGTAATCCGGTAAAGGCGTAATGAGCAGCTTCGTCCCCCGCTTTGGTGAGTTGATGATCCTGATGCAGATGGAAATCTCCATTACCTTCAAACCCAAGAGTTCGCTCCAGTGGTACTAATAATAAAAGCGCTAGCATATTATTTTTCCACTCATTGGATAGTTGTTTTGTTGCTGTGCCCGAAGCTCCCGTGAAAACAGCGTCTGTGTTAGTAGAAAAAAATGGCGCGGATCCGAGTTTGGTGCGTGCTTTTTTGAGACCACCACCAGTTTCCAGAATTTCCGCACGTTCATCAGAAATTTCAATTAAAGGAACTCGACGATTATTCAGATGCGCTTCCACCTGATCTGCGAAATAGTGAACATTGACGATGGCAGATTGAAGGCCACCAGCAACAATTTCATCTAGGCAGTAATCGAGTAAGGCTTTTCCAGCAACCTCAACAAGGGGTTTTGGTTTGTTCCTGGTGAGTGGCATCATGCGGGTGCCAAGGCCGGCTGCAAGTACCATGGCTTTATATTGATCGTTACTCATGCCGTTAATTCCGGGATGTGTTTTTTCATGAAATCATAAATTGGGGCAAGTGCGCTATGGCGTATATTGTTTTGGAAGTGTTTTTC
Source organism: uncultured Caulobacterales bacterium (assembly GCA_964529135.1). Classification (GTDB taxonomy): domain Bacteria; phylum Pseudomonadota; class Alphaproteobacteria; order Caulobacterales; family Parvularculaceae; genus CALLPQ01. The sequence goes on from CAZGVP010000016.1 coordinate 19,596, forward strand.
TACCCGCGGTATTAAATCCAGATATTTTAATTTTCCGTCGCGATGGGCTAACCTTGCAAATATACCGAGAATTTTAGCGTTTCGTTGAGCTCCAAGAATGGAATATTCTGTATAAAATATCCATTTTCTCGGAATTCAGGGAAAGTCCCTCGCAATACCGTTGGGTC
>CAZGVP010000017.1:0-19438 GCA_964529135.1 uncultured Caulobacterales bacterium
GTTGGTGATTGCCGCAATGCGGTGCGCGAACAAGTTCGTCGAGGGGCAGACCATATCAAATTGACCGCAACCGCTGGTGTTCTTTCCAACACAGCTGCGGGTTTGGAACAACAATTCTTCGAAGATGAATTAAAGGCGATCATGGATGCAGCGCACGCCATGGGGCGCCGAGTCACAGCGCATGCCCATGGAGTAGAAGGGATTAACGCCGCTTTGAAAGCTGGTGTCGATTCAATCGAACACGGCACCTATCTCGATAAAGAATCAATTCGTCTATTTAAAAAGAACGGCGCTTATCTTGTTCCAACCCTCCTCGCCGGGGCTACCGTTGCCGAGTGGGCAGCAGACCCTGATACATTTCTCACACCGCCACAACGCGCAAAAGCCGCTGAGGTTGGCCCACGTATGCAAGATATGTTGTCGCGCGCTTATAATGGCGGCGTTAAAATTGCATTTGGTACCGATAGCGGGGTTTCAGCCCATGGTGACAATGCAAAAGAATTTGCCCTGATGGTTGGCGCTGGTATGAGCCCGAAAGAAACCATTATCGCAGCAACAATCTCAGCAGCTGATAATATGGGCAAACTGGAAGAGCTTGGGTCTTTGGCAGCAGGCAAACATGGCGATTTGATTGCCGTTAATGGCAACCCGCTAGAAGATGTTACCGAGTTGGAAGATGTGGATTTCGTCATGAAGGGCGGCGTAGCCTATAAACAGTAGGCCCCGTTCATGTCTCGTCTCCTATCAGCCTCTGCACTTGTTGGTTTTCTTGGTGTTGCGATGGGTGCCTTTGGCGCCCACGCACTAGAAAATAGATTGACAGTAGAATCGCAAAACTGGTGGGAGACGGCTACTTTTTATGCGTTGACACATGCAGTTACATCACTCGCAATTGCCCTCCACAATAATGGAGAGCAAAAATCTAACTTACACAAATCTGGTTGGTGTTTTCTTACAGGCACAATGATATTTTCCGGGTCGCTTTATCTCATGGCCCTTGGTGGACCACGATGGCTCGGCGCTATAACCCCAGTTGGCGGATTGAGCATGTTACTGGGATGGGGCATGATTGTGTTATACCACTTTAATCATGATGCTGACAATAAGGAATCAGGCATCTGAATTGAAACGCTAATGTTCCATTTATTTTTTGGTCACATCCGCATTGCGAAGACCACGATTCCATTCTTTACTCAATGAGTTACCCTGAAAACGATCTAACCTAGAGTAGATAACGCTTGCTCTAACAACTCATAATCATCTGTTTCGCGATTAAACTGAGATTGTAATTTTTTCCAATGCGCTCGCGCTTCTTCTGGTCGCCCCCCTTGCGCAGCGTGAACACCTGCAAACCAGAGGGCGTCTGCATTTTCTGGCTCTATCGCCAACACCCCGTTCCAGGCCCTCTCTGCATCAGCTGAACGGTTCAGGTTTTCATAGGTGCGCGCTAAGAGTATCCGCCCTTCAGCTTCATCAGGGTCAACGGCAAGACGCGCCTCAAGCTGTGAAATCAGCCCTTCGATTTGCTGATCAGACGGCACATGAGAGGCATCTGATTTATTAACGCTGGTGGCCACTACTTGGCGCGATTTCAATGGCTGGTCTCCATAACCGGGATTACCGATACGAAAATACAGCAAAAATGCCAGCAATGGGGTTATTGCCACCAAAGAGAGTGTCAAAGTTTGTTCTATTTTCCTGGTTTTTTTGGTACCGCTATTGTCAGGAATTTGGTCCTTGGTGTCCTGCTCTTCGTCCAATAGCTGACGACCAATTTCTGCGCGTGCCAACTCAGCATCAGCTTGGCTCATTAGGCCACGCTCTAAATCCCGCTCCAACTCAGCCAGACGCCGCTTATATTCATCTATGTGAGGCACTATTTGCTGAACCGTGCCCTCGTCACCTCCCCTGGCCCGCAAGAAAGGGAGTAACAATAATATTGTGACGCCTAGCGCCAGAATGCCCATTACAATCAACATAAAAGTCCAATACCGATAACCGCCCTATAAAGCCAGAGCAGGTTCCCAAAGTCTCAGCGCGCCATAGACAGTTTGCAAGCCTGTCACAGCTCTTCTATATATCATGTCTGAAATTCAAAACCCTAAAACCAGACCTATGACCCAGTTTGTTGTTGCAGCCTTTTATCAATTTACCGCCTTGCCTGATTTTGCCGATTATCAGGATAGTCTGAATGAGATCGGGCTTCATCATCAAATTACAGGAACGATTTTGTTGGCGTCAGAAGGGATCAATGGGACAATCTCCGGCACACGGGAGAATATAGGCGCATTATTAAATGCTCTACGCGCAGTACCAGGGTGCGAAAATTTGGAACACAAAGAGAGCTATACGGAGGAAAATCCTTTTTATCGCCTGAAAGTGCGCCTCAAAAATGAGATTGTCACTATGGGTGTACCCGCAGTTGACCCCACCAATACAGTGGGCACTTACATAGACCCCAAAAGCTGGAATAATTTTATCAACGATCCTGATGTACTCGTAATTGACACTCGCAATGATTATGAAGTCAGCATCGGGACATTTGAGAAAGCGGAAAATCCCAAAACCAAAAGCTTTCGTGAATTCCCCAAATGGGTAAATGAAAATCGTGAACGTCTTGAGGGAAAAAAAATTGCCATGTTTTGCACCGGTGGCATCCGTTGTGAGAAGGCGACTTCGTATTTGAAACAGGAAGGCATGGATGAGGTTTATCATCTCAAGGGCGGCATTTTAAAATATCTGGAACATGTACCTGAACCAGAAAGCTTGTGGAAAGGGGAATGCTTCGTGTTTGATCAACGCGTATCCGTTGGTGCTGGGTTAAAGCCTGGCTCTTATGACATGTGCCATGCTTGCCGTATGCCTATCGATGAACGAGATAAAGCCACGCCTCAATTTACACCTGGTGTTTCATGTCCACATTGTCATGATGCTAACAATGAAGCTCAGAAAAAACGCTTTGCCGAACGTCAAAAACAAATTGAACTGTCAAAGGCGCGTGGTGAAGATCATATGGGTAAAACCTACGATCGATTTCAAAATTTTGATGATGATATCCTTGAAAAATCTGAAACTGCAGCAGAAATGTTTGATGCTGCTCAATCCTTATCATCATTACAATCTGCAAAACCAGATACCACAAAATCATGACTACCCAATTGCCAATCCTGTATTCGTTCCGTAGATGCCCGTATGCAATGCGCGCACGCATGGCATTAGCTATAAGCAACACACAATGTGTATTGCGTGAAGTAGTATTACGAGACAAACCACAAGCAATGATTGAAGCATCTCCAAAAGCTACAGTTCCAGTGATTATCGATCATGATGGTAGGGTGCTGGAAGAAAGCATTGAAATTATGCTTTGGGCTCTAGAGCAACATGATCCTGAAGGGTGGCTAGGTGATGATACTGATACCACAACAATGCTATCCCTAATTGATGATACACAAAAAAACTTCAAAGAGCATCTGGATCGCTATAAATACCCAAACAGATATGAAGATATTGACCCAATTGAGCATCGCACCGAAGCAATGAAATTTTTGGAAATATTAAACACTCAGATTGATAATAAAATTTATCTGTTTGGGCGCAAACTGATGTTAGCTGATGTCGCGATATTTCCATTTGTCCGTCAATTCGCAAATCATGACCGTAATTGGTTCGATGGTTTGAAAAAAATACCTTCAGTGCAAAGATGGCTACAACACTGCCTTGAGCTACCGGTCTTCGCGCAAGTTATGGATAAGTATCCACAATGGCATGAAGGCGATGAAGAGCGGGTATTCCCAACCCCTTAAATCGGCAACATCAACCCTGCTAATGTTGCGCTCATCAAATTTGAAAGCGACGCTGCGAGTAATGCCCGCAAACCGTAATTGGCGATTTCACCCATCCGCTCAGGTATAAGAGCGCCTAGCCCCCCTAAAAGAATTCCAATCGATAAAAGATTGGCAAATCCGCACAAGGCGAACGTCATGATCGCAACCGTTTTTGGGCTCAGAGTTTCCGTCATCCCGATAAGATTAAAATAGGCCACAAACTCGTTGAGCACAATCTTCTCTCCAAACAAGGCCCCTGCAGTCTGAGCTTCTTCCCAGGGCACTCCGATAACGAACATTAATGGTGAAAAGACCCAACCAAGAATTTTCTGAAGTGAAAGATCTTCCAAACCTGCAAGCCCCCCAAGGCCACCAACAACACCATTCAACAATGCTATCAGTGAAACAAAAGCAATCAGCATAGCACCAATATTAAAGGCAAGCTTCATCCCGTCGGTGGCTCCAACAGCTGCAGCCATAAAAACATTTGTGTGTGGTGATTTTTCTTCCATGATCGTGCGTAATGGAAGAGATTTTTCTTCTGCATCATCGCCATCAGGGACAATGATCTTTGCCATTAAAAGCCCACCAGGAGCTGCCATAATACTGGCAGCCAGAAGATATTCCAGTTTGATACCAATGCCTGCATACGCAGCAAGCACTGTCCCTGCAACGGACGCAAGACCCGATACCATTATCGTAAAAAGCTGCGGCCCGGTTATTTTATCGAGATAAGGTTTAATTGCTAGCGGTGCCTCAGTTTGCCCAACAAATATATTGGCCGCAGCATTTAGTGATTCTACTGGCCTGGTACCAATAACGAACTGTAGACCGCCACCAATAATCGCCACCACAAATGGCATAACACGAAAATGATATAAAATTGCCATCAGTGATGAGAAAAAAATCACGACCGGTAAGACCTGGACAGCAAAGATTGTCCCCATACTCTCGTCATCAGCGAGTTGGCCAAACAGGAAATCCACCCCCGATGTTCCATAATCAAGTAGAGCGCGAACACCAGTTGAAAGCCCTCCAATCGCCTCACGCCCAAAAGGCGAGTATAGCACGAGCGCGGCCATCACGATTTGCAAGGCAAAGGCACTCAACACAACCCGAAAGTTAATCGCTTTTCTGTTAGAGGAAAAAATAAACGCAATCAGTAGGAGGGTAAACGCACCTGCAACCCCAATAAATTGCTCAACCATGGTTATGCCCTTCCGATGGGATTATTATCATATAAATTCTGGCGGGTTATAGTCCGTCTGTCGAGCGATCATTTGCCCCATGATCACCCACGCCCTTCCATCGAGCAAGTCCCTCAATATGAAAATTCAGCAGATCTAGTACCCGGCCGCAACTGTGATTGATAATATCATCAATAGTTTTAGGGCGATTGTAAAATGCCGGCATTGGAGGCGCAATGATCGCCCCTAATTGAGCAGCCTCGTATATCAATTTGCAGTGCCCCATATGTAGAGGTGCTTCTCGAGGCATCAGGATCAATGACCTTCTATCTTTCAGGCAAACATCAGCGCTTCTTATCAACAGATCATCGGCGTAAGAATGAACGATACCAGAAAGGGTTTTCATAGAACAAGCAGCGATAATCATACCGTCAGTTTTAAATGAGCCTGATGAAATGGTTGCGGCAAGATCACCTGGTTTATAAACGTAGTCGGCAAGGCTTTGAATCGCGTCAATTGTAAAATCAGTTTCAATCCGTACATTTAATTGCGCTGTGCTGGTCATAACCAAATGAGTTTCGACCATTTCGATATCTTTCAACATCTCCAGAAGGCGAATGCCATAAATTGCGCCACTTGCTCCACCGATGCCAATGATTATTTTTCTTTTCATGTGCAAAGTCTAGCAGATAACCCTGATACGAGGAAACTGCTCCGTCAGCTGTTTTTGCCAATCCTGCCTATTAGCCTTCTCAATACAAGCTACGATACATCCACCAAAGCCCCCACCTGTGAGGCGCGCACCAAGCGCACCAAAGCGCGTGGCCGCATTAACAAGCAGGTCGATTTCTGGTGTCGATGCCTCAAAATCATCTCGGTAAGATGCATGACTTTCATTCATCAGCACACCAAATCTCTCAAGTTCGCCTACTTTCAATGCTTGTACAGCCGCCACGACACGCGAATGTTCAGTTACTGCATGCCGGGCACGGCGCGCCAAATTCTCCGGTAACTCACTTAATCGGGCAATCTCAGTCTCACTCATTTTGCAAAGCTCATCAACGCCTAAAAGTTCGGTAGCTTTTTCGCATTCTATGCGTCGGTACTTATACCGACCATCCGTCAATTTGCGCGTAACTCCTGAATGAATAACTGCAAAATCGTGGGACTTGGGCAGGGGTGCATGTTCAAAAGCAAGGGTACCTGTGTCAAGCGCCAATGCCATCTTTGGCTTGCCAACGGACACAGCCATCTGGTCCATAATTCCGCATGGCATACCAACATAATCATTTTCAACCACTTGAGCAGCCACAGCGATTTCAACATCATCCAGGTCAAGATGACCACTGTTACGCAATGCCTTGAAAATGCCGACAATCATCGCAGCAGAAGAAGAAAGCCCCGACCCTCCAGGCAAATCAGAGTTGAATGCAAAAGCAAGCGGCGGCAGGGAATGATCATGACTTCTGGCCCAGGCAAGGCTGCCACGCGCGTAGGCCCACCAGCTCTCAGGGTCAAGCGGAGCATTTGCATCTTCAATAGGGGCCATACCATACCCTTCAGAATAGAAATGATCATTTCCGTCTGATGAGGGGCCAGCCGCCACATCAATTTTGCAATCAAGCACAGTGGGTAACACCATACCACCATTATAGTCGGTATGCTCGCCAATCAGATTTACCCGGCCCGGCACTGCAATTTGCCCCTTGGGGGCAATGCCAAAATTCTGTTCAAAAACTTCCGCGATCATGCGTTTTATCCTTCTTGCACCATTGTTTACCTCGTAACAATAGCAATCGCTCGTTTTGGCACTTTTGTTTGAAAAGGAAAAGAAAAAAATGACTGACGTTCAAAGCCCAGAATTATGTTGCCAGCTTATTTCGCAGTTGCGTGTATCCCGGTCGTACAAATAGCTGCACTTGATAGACGGCATTAACCAGTCCCGCCAATAATATTGAAACATACACCCTTAACAGTGCTAACGCAATTTTCACGCTTTAATGTAAAAATATATTCTGTCTAAATATTACTTAAATTTTCCATATAATGAATGCACCATACACAATACCATCAATTACTCTCTTTTTGCACATCACAATATGCGTTTTAATCTCAAGTATAAATGTAAAAGGTATTTTTTATAGGGGTATCTTGGTAGAATAGGTATGACAAACACATCAATGACCCTCTGTGCAGGGAAGTTTTCCGTACTAAGTTCATACAAACAGATGACCATGCAAAAACCATATGGAAATGGCACGGATCAATACATAAATACCGGGATGCACGTAGCTCAAAATACGGAGATGCAAATGTCAAAAACCTACCATCAAAAACGCATCACGAGGAGCTTCGCCAACACAATAGATATACCTATAGCGATAATATCAATAAATCAGTGTAATTCCAGCAATCCTTCAAAACCGTATTGAAATACCATCTCTCTGCGACATAATTGCTTCTGCATTATACAATTGCTTTTCCTTACCGCCATATCTATCAAAGCATCTGTTCAGGGGCTGCCTCTGATCATTGAACACCACACGCTATCATGCATATGGTATTGAAGAAAACATGAGACCAAGCCCCATTTTAGGGATTTCAACTTGAAAGGACAATACAATGTCAATTGACGGTACTTATAATATGAGCCTCAACACGCCAATGGGTAAGCAAGAAGGAAAGCTCACCTTGAAAGCTGATGGTGACACTCTTACTGGCACTATGGAGCAAATGGGCAATTCTGTTGATTTAGTAAACGGCAAAATCAATGGTGACAGCCTGACTTGGGAAGCATCTATCACAACACCAATGCCAATGACTCTCAAATTCGATGCAAAACATTCTGGTGATTCCGTTTCCGGTGAGGTCGAACTTGGTGCGTTTGGCAAAGCCAGCTTTGAAGGTACACGCGCGTAGCCTCAAGCTTTACGATTTAAAACTCTGCCCTATACATTTGTTAAAGATGGAAGGGCAGGGTTTTTTTATCAGCCATGATGACATCAAAAATGCCAGATTTTTTGATCACAAATATAGGCATTGAAAAAACGCTATTTGTGCACACGATATATATATGGAAATTTCATAGCGTTGCCTAGACACAAATTTTTGTTGATCCCATCACAGTTTTCGAACGATGCCGGACATCGTCGGGTGATTTGAAGAAAAAATAATTATTCAACCAATAAATCGAGCTATATAATTATGGTACATGCCACCGAAGCTCGAATTAATGCTGAGTTTTCAGATCACGGTTGGCATCCTTCAAAAACTCTTGATAAATTCGACCTCTCAAACCTAAATGAGGATTTAGCACAATATTCCCGAGGTTCTATGACGGTAGATTTCGGCTATTACGAAACCAGTTCACCCCATGACGGTGAGTTTATAATTTATATTATCGCAAATGAAGATTGGGACAATTTTTTACTGAAGATTTGTCTCAAGCAACCTAAGCACGCGCTAGGTGTTCTAGTGCAAATACCAGGTTTAATTGACAATGGGTGGCGTGAAATATTCAAAAAAGAGATTTAAAAACCTGTATTATACTTGCGTAAATACTGAAATTCCGGATTAGGACGACCGACATAACAACTATAGGTAAATTCGTATTTATTGATAATTTTTATAGCTGTTTGCGCCTCTCGTTGGTTAGGAAATGCAAAAAGACCTCTCCCCTTTGCACCCAATAGCAAAACCCTTCCGCCGCGCCGTCCTATTCGAAGTCTATCAGACATGAATGGCTGGCAATCCTCGCCGCGAAATGAACCGCGCGGAGCATTTCCACTAGCACGTAGATATGACATCGAGGGATCTGGGCGCCCTACAAAACATCGAAGATTTGCTCCGTAATGCTCGATAATGTCAACTACCTTGCGAGCATTAGCTTGACGCGTGGAACTAGTAAGCGCCCCTTGTCCATTAGTCACAACCCAACGTCCACGCAGATTTCTAACTCCTAAGGCCTGTGTATTTATGCGCGTGCAATCCTCATTGATTTCTTCCAATGCCGTCCAAGGTAGATCCCGGCCAATCACATCAAGCGAATCAACGCCATAACCTGTTTTCAAGGCAATACCCCCAAGGCCAATTCCTGCAGTCGATAACGAAGAAAGAAAAACCCGGCTTGGATTTATACGGTTTTTTACTTTCGGTCCAATATTCCTTGATCCAATCAATTCACGTCGGTTGGATTGCCCCCCTCTTGTATACCTGTCACACCGGAGTTCAAGGCCAGACAAAACTGTCCAAACCCAGTGATTTTCTGTAAATGCGCCTATTTCAGGCGTTAAAATAGACCCATTAGGGCACGTATATTCATCTGCAATCAACACATCATTCTTGCTACCATTGCTTGGACTAGGGCCGATCCAACGTGCTGTACGCAGGATTGCGCGCCTCGATTCTAAATCGACGGCGGCACATTGGAGGCTCAACCTTGTAATAACATTATTGTCGTGCTGAACACGAACACCTATGGCATACGTATTGTTAGGGCAAACTAAATCATATGGTTCGCCAGCATCCCCGCCAATAGGTGCAGCGCTAGCTATGAAGTCAATTAATAAATTTGCTGCACATGATAACATTAGAGTCAACAGTATCTTCATAATACCCTCTCGATTTACGTTATTAGTATTTTGATTCACTCACACGCAAAAATGGTTCTGTATACTGCTTATAATTGATGTGACTATGGACGTTCATCAATTGTGATTATACTATCTTTCAGGCCTACACGTGCGTTGGTTGTTGATACTCCCAGCGCACCTATGACAAAATTCCTGGTACTTAGTCTCATAATATTTCCGAAATTTCCGCTTGCGGTAAAGTTTCTGTTTTCAATTTGGCAATTAGCGAGCCAAAAAATAGGCGCCACCGCAGTACAGGAGAAAAACTCATAACCTGAAAAAACTTGATGTGAAACTGAAGAAGTGGCGCCACTGCTTCCTATAACACTTCCTGCCGTCGCCAATATATAAGAATCAAATTTTGCCATCCCCACAAAATCAGATAATCTATCGAATTCATGAGTGGCGACCGAGGATCGTGTGCAACCGCCGGCAGCAATAGCATTCGCGCCAGAGCGCAATTCTCCGTTGGTAAAACCCGATCCACTCCCCGCTATCAAAGCACATGACCCTTCACTATTATAATAAAAATCATCATCCGTTAAAATAATAGAGCGGGTAGTATAATTTTGAGTTGGAGGTTTTTTTCTTGAAGATTTACGCGTTTCATCGACTATATGAGTTCCATTCATCACCGAAAATACAGCATCCGGCATTTGAGCATTGAGTTTTTTTACAATGCCCTCAAGATCGACACCCGCTATTCGGATAGCCTGACGATAAGGTTTGTTATATCGGTTCTGATATTGCTTGATCGAACGCATGCGACGCTTGGTACTTTTTTCATTTTGAATAAGCGCAAAATCAGCTTTCATGCTCCCAAGAACACTCAATCCATTCAATGCCTCAATAATCGCTTCGTTCGATTGATCAAGTTCAGCTATCGCTTGTTCTATTGGCGATAACGGTGAAGAGATGACTGTCGACTGGCCAGTTTGCGCCTTGGTTCCAGAATTTTTGTTTTCATCAACTCCCTGAATTTGACGATTACGTCTTTCCAGTATGGCCTTTTCATCAAGTTGGTTTTGTTCGAACTCTACTGTACCTTTCAAATTTTTATCACGGGTGGAGCCTTTATTCTGTGCACCTGCTGCAAATGGCATCATGAACACAGAAAATGCAACGACTATTATGATTGGAAATGTTTTCTTTTTCATGGGTAATTACGGAATACCGTCCTCTATTGTGTATGGCCCACGTCAAGATATGGGCTAGTTTCTATTTGTCGCGATGAGAATTGGTTTTCATCACATTACTGACACCCGGAAATAGCGACGCGCCTCAGAAGCATATCCGGTGTAGCAGGCATTCCGCGTGCGCCCATTTGAATAAGATCGGCTTGATAAGCTGCAATGGGAATGGGCATCAGGCCATTCATAGAAGTATCAGCAAAACCAGGATCAGAGCTGTATAACAAAGCCGCATCATTACCGTTTTCGGTATAAACATCCCAATATCCACGGGCTGAATCTGTTAACGTACCGCCTACATTCCATTCTCCTGCTACGGTAGAATCAAGTGACATTGATCCGCTATAAGAATAATAAAACGTACCATCAGCACATAATACATAAGTATGTGTGGATGATGAGTGAGCGCTTGTTCCACTTGAAACAATTTGTGAATTTTTGAGAAAAGATCGCAAACTATTCACCGATGGTGTATTAAATGCCTGCTCTGAGAGTTGTTGACCTGATCCACTTTGTTGCATGAGTGTAAAAAGAATTTGCCGCAACTGGCGGTGTCCGTTGGCCAGTGCTCCCTCTGACTGTGGTTGGGAGGCAGCGGCAAATGACGCGCTTTGTTGGGATTGTTGTGCAGTTACAATAGAAGAGGAACCGGATGTATTTTCTTCAATATCAACAACTTCAGCATATATTTCGTTTATCGTGGCAAGTGTACCAGCCGGATCCTCTTCAAACTCGGCAATTAAAACTTCACGCGTATAACTCTCTCCATCGAGCACTGCTTCAATCTCATTAGCTTTACGCAAATCTTCTTCGGTGAGTTGGTGGCCATCTTTGCTGGCTAATATATTCGACACAGTACCTTGTTGATCGGCATTACCGGAAATTGAATTGGCCCCTTGCGTACCTTCATCGCTCACTGAACCTGATGTGCTAACCTCTTGCTGTGCGGAACAACTGCTCGAAAGTGACATCGAAAAAACAAGAACTATATGAACTATTAATCGCTTCATAACCTACACTCCTATTTTGAAATACTCATGACTGCATTTGAACTAGCGCCGCAACCTATTGTTAACTTCACTCAGTTCATCTATTATATTGTTCGGATCAACGAACAGCTCGAGACTTGGATCGTTATAACGTTGCTGTTTAAGACATTCGGTGCATCTCCCACCGATCTTACTCAAACACCGTCGAACCGTTCCGCGATCAAAGAAGATATCTTCTCGAGCACCCGGTTCTAATGACGGAACACTCTGAATGGTGGTACGATTTCCGAAACGGACGCGAACTGATGATTGAGGTGAACGAACCGCACCCGCATTAAATACGGTGTACTTGACGCGCGAAGGCAGTAGCAGGCTAGCCTGTACAGTGGATTGATTACAAAATTCGTCTGGCACACGGCCAAACTTGTCGACCCTGTAGAGAGATATTTGCGGCCCAATGAATAGATCGGGCTGCTGCGTCGCTGATGAGGTGCCACTTGTTGGAGGGGATGAGATTCCAGAACTCACTCTCGGAATTAGGGGAGGCACATTGAGAGGTGATTCACGCCGTACCCATGGCATGATCTTGGCGCGCGCAACTACTGAGTCGAGGACACCGCCGGTTTTTAGCGTGAGACCGTTCAAAGCCATATCACCAACGATAGCGCCGCTACCGTGTCGTATACGCCCATTAGTTAAATATCGACGTCCAGAAAAGCGTGCGCCTACCTGTTCTCGCGAAGATGCACGCCGAATATCGCTGGTTCCAGCATCGACATCCACGTTTGAAAACTGAATACATTTGAACTCAAGCCCAGAGACAGCACGCCAATTGAAAAACTGCCCGGTATAGCCAGCCATATCACTGGCAATAAAACTCCCACTAGGGCAAAACTGTTCTCCTCGATGAAGCCATCTCGAACCACCTGGACGAGTTTGGGGACTTTGAGGTGAATTCTGTCTCGTCTCCCCTATAGCGCGCCCAGTTCTGGGGTCGACTTCCGCGCAAACAAGTTGGAGTTGATGGATAATATTTCCATCATCCCAATACATTATGCCCACTGCATATGTGTCACGAGGGCAGGTTTGGTTAAATTGAGTTCCAGCGTCTCCGCCAATCCGATTGGACCCTGCCTGTGCAACTGCATCGGATGCCCCTAGAATACTTGTGAACGCCATTACGGCCAATGCAAAACCTATGAATTCCAACGAGCTCGATAACACGCACATCTTTTGTTGTTGCTTGTACATAGCTTCGCTCCCTCACGAAGAAAGAGCCACTGATCGGCCACTTTCTTGATTGATGTTGTAAATCTTAGAGAGGGAGCGATTGGCTGTATTCATACAAATGTATGAAAACGCAGAGTACGCAAGATAAAAAACTCAGATATTTTGATCAAATTCTGCGATATGGCGCAGGATATCATCTGTGTGCGTTGCCATCATGGAAAACCCCGCATCGGGCAGTTCTACTAAAGTAATTCGGGACTGGAAATCACTTGCGAACTTACGAAGCGCATCAACTTTAAACACAGGATCCATAAACCCATGAACGATAAGAATTGGTAGGTCCGTCGAATGTACGTCCTCGCTGAAATCAGAAAAGATAGCACTCATATCGGATGTGATAACATCGAAGCCTTGCTTGGTGGCGATATCGAGTGCAATTTGCGCATCTTGCAACGCTTCCGGTCTTGTAGCGCGTTCATACTCTTCTGCATTCATTTTAAATGCCATTTTCCGGAATCTGGCTTGACCCAAAGCTTTCCAGGCCCGCACGCCTGTTGCCTGCATAAACGATTTAAGCGCGGGCTGCCTGGTTACCGCATTTATAATGCCATTTGCCCATGTTACTGATGTACCAAGGTCCTCATGATAATTAATCGGTGGCGCAGCAGCCACCTGTATCAACCCTTTTACTCGATCTGAAATAACCGATGATAGTGCATACATGACCGCAGAAGATAAATTGGATGACATCACCAAACATTCTTCATGACCAAGTTGATCTAGAAGACTTTTTAAATCTGCTGCAAATGTCTCGTCACTGTCTTCTCCGTCAGGAGCTGGATCAGTATCGCCATAACCAGGCCGGCAAATACTTAAAATACAGTATCCGGCATCGTAAAATACCTGTTCAATTTTACTTTCAAATGTATAAGTGATCCCGCTTTGCAGAAAAACGATTGGCTTGCCGGTCAAATCACCAGCCATTGTAACCTCAACGCTGCGCCCGCCCGGCCTTAAAAGATCAACCCGTTTGCGATATGGGTGCCGGATGACTTCAGCGATTTCCTCAACCTGATCTACAAATTGAGATACCGAAAGAGCATTTCGCAATAATTCAGTCTGAGTATTCGCACCCATCTTTTTCATCAAGCTATGGAACTGAGTACGGATTGTTGTGTGAGAGCGTTGCCGCGCCGTGGCCATCGATTGAGTTGATTGGCCATCCAAAAAACTTACCAGTAGTTCTTGCTCGGCCTGTGACAAATCAAATTCTCTTCTTATCAACCCGGCAGCCCGTGTTTTCCAACGGGCATCAATGATAAACACCAGTGCCCGAACCAAACCGTTACTGGCCGACTTTGATGGAGCTATCGATAATGTTACAATGCTGTCATTGGTCGTGGAGTAAGCACGTTTGAGAACAGCTTCCTGAGAATTACGATGCGGATTTAGACTCGCCCGAACGATATCAATGATTGGTTCAGACTGATCCAGTTCAAAGGGTAAATCATCAATAGTATTTTCCGGGCCTAAGTTATAGATTTTTAGAGCAACGGTATTTTGCACCGCTATCCGGCCATTTTCTTTTACGAGGTAGACTGGGCTATCGAATTGTTCGAGTAGATACCCAACACGTGGCCCAACAGTAGACGTTATAGCCCCATCGTTCATCGACGCCATTGACGTGAGAGCTGCCGCCTCAACATCAGCAAATGTGCTAGCTTCGCTGTTTTGCTTGAGACTGAAAAGAGAATTCCAGGCACTGACAAACGCATCATAACTGTCTGGATCGTCATCTACGTTTTGAAGCAACTTAACGATGTCACTCTCGGAAATTTTATCTAATTTTTTGGTCATTCGGTATCGTAACATGCGATAAAGCTAAAAACACACTACAAATGTAGTAGTGGCAGTTCATTGAAGCCATTACCCAGATTCCAGAAACATATCGTTTGCTTGGTTTAGGCCTGGCTCTCAGTGTAAGCATGTTTCATTGCTTCATATACCGACCCAGACCCAGGAAGGTTACTTTTCTTATTTGGAAAACACGTTTGTGATTAATATACCATCATTCAGAATGTACATCCGTTTGCGCGAAGGCGTTTAAAGTTTCCCTCCGCGGTTTTCTTCAAGATGGCTTTGTCGAGTTCCGCATCAGCCAACAATCGCTTGAGCCGGGCATTCTCTTTTTCAAGGTCTTTCAAATGTTTGGCCTGTTCAGTGCGCATGCCGCCATACTCCTTGTCCCATCGATAATAAGAATCTTATTCACACCAAGCCGACGGGTTCACGCCCTCGGCCAGATAAACCTCGACTTCTTGTAACTTCGATATAATTTCTTCTGGTTTAAATCTCTTTATTGTAATCCATAGCCTCCTTTGATTCAGCCATTTTACTACTTCTAGGTGGCTACGTTCAAAGGAGTTAACACCTAAGTCACAGTGTAATTAATGCTGTTAAATAAAAGTAGGAGATTCATATAAAAAAATGTCGTTTGAATCCACTTCGCTTTAATTCGTATGATCTCAAGACGATTAACAAAACGCGAAAATGTATGACTTAATTTTGAATCAGACTCTGAGACCATGATGCGATTAAGTCATCATAATCAATTGTAATTGGAGCTGGGTCTTCATCTTGCAACATCGGCTTAGGCGCTCCTGGTGAGTTAAGCCAGAATTGCGGTGCACGCGGTTCGTTAAGCTTTGGTCCAAGATTGTCCTGGATACCCGATCGCTCTAACCTTTCAAGAACTCGTTCCTGTTCTGCACAAAGAGTATCTAATGCTTGCTGAACTGTCTTCGCTCCAGACATGGCATCGCCAATATTCTGCCACCACAATTGCGCGAGTTTTGGGTAATCGGGAATGTTGGTTCCAGTTGGTGACCACTGTACGCGGGCCGGAGAGCGATAAAATTCCACAAGTCCGCCAAGCTTTGGTGCGCGCTCAGTAAAACTATCATGATAAATTGTCGACTCACGAATAAAGGTCAGGCCTATATGCGCTTTTTTTACATCGACTGTCTTAGAAGTCACGAATTGGGCGTAAAGCCACGCCGCTTGCGCCCGGTTGACCGGCGTAGATTTCATCAACGTCCAAGATCCTGCGTCCTGATAACCGATCTTCGTTCCTTTTGTCCAATAGGCGCCGTGGGGCGAGGGCGCCATGCGCCATTTCGGCGTCCCATCATCATTCATCACTGGGAGGCCCGGTTCGACGGAGGCCGCTGTAAACGCTGTGTACCAGAACAACTGCTGGGCGACGTTTCCTTGCGCAGGTACTGGCCCAGCCTCTGAAAATGTCATACCTGCTGCCGCTGGTGGTGAATATTTCTGTAACCACTCAACGGCCTTTTTGACTGCGTAAACGGCTGCGGGCGCATTCGTTGCTCCGCCGCGCGCAACACACGAGCCAACAGGCTGTGAATTGTCGTTTACCCGAACACCCCACTCATCGACCGGTATGCCGTTTGGCTCGCCAATATCGCCCATGCCGGCCATGGACATCCACGCGTCGGTATATCGCCAGCCAAGCGAAGGGTCTTTCTTTCCATAGTCCATATTACCATAGACCGGGCCTACAACGCCCAAATAGGAGAGATCACGCCCGGTAAAAAATTCGGCGATGTCTTCATAGGCTGACCAGTTTACAGGAACCCCTAATTCATATCCGTATGCAGCTTCGAAGTCTGCTTTGTTTCGCTCATCGTTAAACCAGTCATACCGAAACCAATACAGGTTTGCGAATTGCTGATCGGGTAATTGATAGAGTTTACCGTCCGGACCCGTTGTAAATGAGATACCAATAAAATCATCAAGGTCGAGGCCAGGATTGGTGACAGCTGCACCATCTCCCTCCATCCAGTCTGTCAAATTACGCGCCTGTTGATAGCGCCAATGGGTGCCAATCAGGTCAGAATCGTTGATATAGGCGTCGTATATATTTTGACCGGACTGCATTTGCGTTTGCAACTTTTCAACAACATCGCCTTCTCCAATAAGGTCGTGGGTAACTTTAATACCTGTAATCGCTTCAAAGGCTGGCGCGAGGACGCGTGATTCATATTCATGGGTTGCGATCGTTTCGGAAACAACTTTGATTTCCATGCTGCGGTAGGGCTCGCTTGCATCAATAAACCATTGCAATTCACGTTCTTGTTCGGCCCGATCCAAATACGACAATTCGCCAATCTCTCTATTCAGGAAGTCTTTCGCAGCGCTCATGCCGTCAAAGTCAGTTGCCTCGCTTTGTATGGCGCTGGTGGAGCCGGTCGCATCCGAGTCGGCCTCTGATCCGCAGCCGGTGACAGTCAAAAGCAAGGCCGCAAGAGCGGGTATCGCAACGTTTTGAAAGATCGATGGTATTTGCAACGGTGTCATAAGAGGTCTTTCCAGTTCAATTTTATTGAGTCGCGCCGTGCAAGGCGTCCATCAAACCCAGCGAAACACAATAACGCCAAAGGCAAAACACAACAGTAGCGCAGCCCATTGAAAAACGCCAATCAAACCGACCCATGCCAGGTTGATGAACGCAGAGCCGAGCAGTGAAATGAATAGCCGGTCACCGCGCTGTGTTTCGAACCCTAATATACCAATCCGCGCGCGGGAGGGAAATTTCCAATGGAGCACACCGAAAACTATTAAGATCATCGCAATGGCAACGAAGAAAATTGCCGTCGGATTTGTCCAAGCCATCCATTCCATAGAGCGTTCTTCCTTTACCACGCGATTCTCGTTGTGCTTCCTATACCCGCCCGAGTGCGAAGCCTTTTGCGATGTAATTCCGGACGAAATAAATGACGATTGCCCCAGGCACGATGGTGAGAATGCCTGCGGCGGCGAGAACGCCCCAATCGATACCGGATGCGGAAACAGTTCGCGTCATAATGGCTGCAATTGGTTTTGCCTCAACGTTCGTCAGCGTTCGGCTCAACAAAAGTTCGACCCAGCTAAACATGAAACAAAAGAAGGCTGCGACACCAATGCCAGACGCGATCATAGGCACGAAAAGCCGGACGAAAAACCGATGAAAACTATACCCATCGATGAAAGCAGTCTCATCAATCTCCTTCGGCACGCCCCGCATAAAGCCCTCCAAAATCCACACTGCGAGGGGTACGTTAAATAGGCAATGAGCTAGCGCAACTGCTATATGCGTATCAAAAAGCCCAACGCTTGAATAAAGCTGAAAGAACGGCAGCGCGAAAACGGCCGGCGGCGCCATGCGGTTAGTCAGCAACCAGAAGAAAAGATGATTGTCTCCCATAAACCGATACCGGCTGAACGCATAGGCTGCAGGCAAGGCAACGGATAATGAAATTACGGTGTTCATGACCACATAAATCAGAGAGTTAACGTAACCCATGAACCAAGTGCGATCCGTCAATATTGTTACGTAATTTTCAAAAGTGACCGTATGGGGCCAAAGTGTAAACGTGCCTACGATCTCTGCATTTGTTTTTAGGCTCATAACCAAGAGCCAATAAATAGGTGCCAGTAAGAAAACCAAATAGACGATGATAACGATCGCCTTGGGGCTTATTTTCGGGATTGATAACGGCTCGGTTTTGCTGTTTGTCTGTGCGGTCATGGTCATGGTCATGGCGCGCTATCCATTTTTTCTAGATTTATCATTACAGTATAGAATACATAAGAAATCAGAAGGATGACCAGGAAGTACATGAGCGAAAATGCCGCCGCTGGCCCCAAATCGAATTGCCCGAGCGCCATTTTGACAAGATCAATAGAAAGAAACGTCGTTGCGTTACCCGGCCCTCCACCTGTTACGACAAGCGGTTCGGTATAAATCATGAAACTGTCCATGAAACGCAGTAAGACAGCAATCAACAAAACACCCTGCATTTTCGGAAACTCGATATATCTGAAGACTGCCCAACGGCTTGCCTGATCAATCTTAGCAGCCTGATAATAGGCGTTGGGAATTGAGCGCAGCCCGGCATAAGCCAGAAGCGCCACCAATGATGTCCAATGCCAGACATCCATGAGGATGACCGTAATCCATGCAGCCATCGGGTCTTGCGCATAATTATAGGAAATACCAAGTTCAAAAAGCGTATGTCCCAATAGGCCAATATCGACGCGACCGAAAACCTGCCAGATTGTTCCAACCACATTCCATGGAATCAACAATGGCAATGACATTAGGACAAGACAAACAGACGCCCATAGGCCACGTGAGGGCATGTTTAAGGCGACGAATACCCCAAGAGGTATTTCGATAGCGAGAATGATTGCTGAAAAGATGAGTTGACGGCCGAGCGCATGCCAAAGGCGTTGCGACTGCAATAGCTCCTTGTACCACTCAAGTCCGACCCAGAAAAATTGATTGTTGCCGAACGAGTCCTGAACGGAATAGTTCACGACAGT
>CAZGVP010000018.1:0-19430 GCA_964529135.1 uncultured Caulobacterales bacterium
CCCGCCGTACCAAACATCAACGCGCCAGTGATCGCAAAAATATCCACCAATGATTTATCAGTAGATGTATACTCCCGAAATCCAAGATCTGTCAGTACAGTGTTGAGTTTTTCCAACATTGCAATATCTTCACCGCGGACATTGGATATAAAACCCAATTGCGGAATCGCATTGCCGGTAATAATTAAAGAAATAAAAATTGCAGGTACAGTATAAGCAAAAATCAACACACAATATTGCGCAACTTGGGTATAGGTGACCCCCTTCATACCGCCGAGAACAGCATAGAAAAATACAATCACCATACCGACGAAAATTCCCCACTCGAAAGGGACACCAAGAAAGCCAGAGAATGCTACGCCCACCCCCTTCATCTGCCCTGCAATATAAGTAAAGGAAACAAACAGTGCGCAAACCACTGCAACAACACGCGCAAAAGAAGAATAATACCGATCACCAACAAAATCAGGGACTGTAAATTTTCCAAATTCTCGCAAAAAAGGCGCAAGCAACAAGGCCAACAAGACATAACCACCAGTCCAACCCATCAGATAAACTGAACCACCATAGCCCAAAAATGCAATCAAACCCGCCATCGACAAAAAAGACGCCGCAGACATCCAGTCGGCGGCAGTTGCCATGCCATTAATAGTAGGGTGGACATCATGACCTGCTACATAAAAATCATCCGTAGACCCTGCTCGCGCCCATATAGCAATCCCGATATAGGTAGCGAATGTAATAACTACAAAGAAATAGCTCCAGAAAGCCTGATCCATGGCTTTAATCCCTCATGCCATATTTATGTTCCAGTTTCGTCATTGCATGGCAATAATAAAAAATCAGCATGACAAAAACATAGATTGAGCCTTGCTGGGCAAACCAGAACCCCAATGGCGCGCCGCCAATAGAAAACTGGTCCAGTACATCACGAAATAATATGCCTGCTCCAAAAGAGGCAAGAAACCATATTGCAAGAAGGAAGGCTGTTAAGCGAAGGTTTGCTCGCCAATAAGCACGGGCATTTGATTTTTTATCTATTCCGGGTGGGTTATCTTTTATCATTGCGTACTTTCTCTCGCAGCAAAAAGGGTTGGTGTTGCACTTAGCTTACGTGTTTCATTGTTAAAAAATGGCGACAACCTATGATCACCCTTCTCCCGAGAGGCTAATAAAGATCCGCCCAATCTAAGACCTAAGGAAAATTTCCGACCAATAGGGTTTGCTAAAGTACCCTGACTATCTTTTGCATACTGTTGATGCAATCTAACCTTAACCGGCCCTACCAGTTGTTCTAGTTCGATATCAGAAATCGATTTATCAATACAATCATTGATAAGCCCAACAAAGGGCATTGCTTGAAACGGCGGTGTATTACCAATCGGCGTCTTGCAACACTTCGAATACCATCGCAGCAACCTTTTTTCAGATAACTTCACGCAAGCAAGGTTTCCAAACCTTTCAGAAAAACTGAGCAAGGGCAGAGAGAATTGCACTATATCTGTCGTATCCCGATTATCCAAAACTTCCCCATCACGCCCCAATACATGAACAAAAGCCTGACAATCATCACAATAACAAATCACACGGTTAGTGAAATTCTTTCTTATGGAGTGCGTTTGACCTCGAAAAGCTCCGCAATGACATCTTATAGACAGATCATCTGTATCGGTCACTGGGAAATCACGTACCTGGCAGTTTATAATCTACAAACATTTTACGAAGCTCTGTTTTCAAAACTTTACCGGTTGCCCCTAATGGAATTTCATCAACAAATTCCACCGCATCCGGCCAGGCAATTTTTGGCAGACGCGGATTGACGAATTCAGAGATCTCCTTGGCTGTTGGATTCGTATCAGGTTTTTTCTGAATAATCAGCAACGGACGTTCATCCCATTTAGGATGGGCAATACCAATAACAGCAGCATTGGCAACATCCGGATGCATAAGCGCTACATTTTCTATTTCAATAGACGAAATCCACTCGCCTCCAGACTTGATCACATCTTTGGAGCGATCTGTAATTTGTAAAAACCCTTCCTGATCAATCGTCGCAACATCGCCAGTATCAAACCAGCCATCTTCTGTCAGGGTTGGTTTGTCCGCTTTATAATACTCCTTCACAACCCATGGGCCACGCACCTGCAAATTGCCATCGGTTAAACCATCATGAGGCAATGGATCACTGGCATCATTGACGATGCGCATATCAACAAATGGCATGGCGCGACCCTGCTTCAATTGCAGTTTGATGCGATCATCTTCATTCATCTGTTTTGTATAAGGTGGAAGTTTGTTGACCGTGCCAAGGGGTGACATTTCAGTCATACCCCAACCTTGCTGCATTTCTACACCATGAGCATTGAAACCACGAATGAGCGATTCTGACAATGCCGATCCACCAGAAAACGCCATCTTCAAATAGTTCAGTGTTTTGCCTGTCTGTTCCAGATATTGCAAGAGCCCCAGCCAGACAGTTGGAACACCAAATGAATAATTAACTTTCTCGCCTTCCAGCAAGACGTATAAGCCTTCACCATCAAGACGCGGGCCTGGAAAAACCTGTTTTGCCCCACTCATCAAACATGAATAAGGAAGATTCCATGCGTTCACATGAAACATCGGTACGATTGGCAAAATCACATCACCTTCTTGCGCACTAAGGGCTGCAGAAAGACCCGATGCAAACGTCTGAGTTACAATTGCACGGTGAGAATACAAAACACCTTTCGGATTCCCTGTGGTTCCTGATGTATAACACATTGAAACAGCTCTATTCTCGTCGAATTCAGGCCAGTCAAAATACTCTGTTTCTGGCGCAATTAATTCTTCATACGTATCAAGAGAAATTTTTGACTCTGGACGGTGCTCATTATCTGTCAAAACAACATAGCGCTTCACTGTTTTCAAATGCGGCTTTAACGCCTCCACCAGAGGTAGAAACGTTGTATCAAAAAACATAAAGCTATCTTCTGCATGATTGATAACGTAAGCGGCGTTTTCCTGACCAAGGCGTGGATTAATGGTATGCAACACGGCACCAATTCCACCCACAGCATAGTACATTTCAAACTGGCGATATGTATTCCAACCAATAACACCAACCCTGTCACCAGCTTTCACACCCATATGCCGCAAAGCCTGCGCAAGTTTGGCGATCCGTTTTGAAGCATCACCAATCGTATAGCGGTGGATAGGCCCTTCAACAGTTCGGGTTACAATTTCTGTGGTGCGATATGTTCGCACCGCATGTTTTAAAATATCCGTTGTCAGTAACGGACGGTCCATCATCAGACCCTGCATGGCATTTCTCCGGGGTTATTTTAGACCTAACCTAGCGAAAGGATGACGAGCACTCAAGCAAGAGTGTCACGCCTTTCATCTTTGGCAAATTATGCTCCTATAATCGCACCAAAAACAACGCAAACAGGTTGTGTCAGACAACGTTTTAATCAATTTTGGCATGACCAAAGCACAAGACTGGTTTGAAAGGGCAAATCACTTACAATGGATACCTTCAGGACCCTCACAAAAGGCCCATTAACCTGACATGACAATTATACAACCCATTTTGGGGCTTGCCTTTCTCGTATTTATTGCCTGGTGTTTCAGTGAAAACCGGTCAAGATTTGCATGGCGTTGGACCATCGGGGCTATTTTTCTGCAAATTTTGCTTGCTGTATTATTTCTGCGTGTTGGGTTCTTACAAAATATTCTTGCGGGCGCAGGGACTGGAGTTCAAGCGTTGGAGCGGGCCAGCAAAGCCGGGTCCTCTTACATGTTCGGCTATCTCGGTGGCGCACCTTTGCCTTATGATCAAAAACCTGGTGTTAGCACACTGATTATTGCTTTTGAGATCTTGCCTATAATCCTGGTAACCGCAGCTCTTGCCGCTTTACTTTGGCACTGGCGCATCCTACCTGCATTAATTCGTGGATTAAGCTGGTGCTTACAACGTAGTCTTGGGATTGGCGGCGCGGCAGGACTTGGCACAGCTTCAAATTTCTTTCTCGGCGTTGTAGAAAGCCCCCTTATTATACGTGCCTACATCATTAAAATGAGTCGGGCAGAATTATTTATGGTCATGGTCGCTGGCCTTGCCACCGTCTCAGGCGCTGTTCTTGTACTTTATGCAAGCGTCATTGAGGGCATCGTTCCAAACGCCACAGGCCATATATTGACAGCTTCACTGATTTCCCTTCCAGCAGCATTACTCTTTGCACGTATTATGGTTCCCGGTGACAGCACAACTAATGCACTAGAATTTGATCAATCAATTTCTTATGACAACACCCTAGACGCTCTCGTCAACGGCGTTGAAGATGGTTTGCGTGTATTCTTAAGCGTAATGGCAATGCTTATTGTTATATTTGCTTTGGTTTATCTCACCAATGAAGTGTTGGCACTGGCTCCGGATATTTATGGTAAACCCCTTAGCATTAATCGCATTTTCGGTTGGGTATTTGCACCACTGGTCCTTGCTTTTGGCATTCCTTTCCAAGATATCGCTGCGGCAGGTCAATTGATGGGCACCAAAGCAATCCTGAACGAGTTCATCGCTTACCAACAACTGGCAAGCATGAGCGATGCAGCAATTTCCCCACGCAGCGCAGCCATCATGACCTATGCCTTGTGCGGTTTTGCCAATCTGGCCAGCATCGGATTGCAATTAGCAACTTTTGCAACCCTTGCGCCTACACGACGCGCAGAGATTGCCTCGATGGGATGGCGTGCATGGCTTGCCGGGAACCTGGCAACGGGCGCAACCGCCGCCATTGCTGCGATTACGTTACCGGCTTGATACAAGGGCATCCATTAAGAAGGAAGCCTGGGCAATTCCTTCGCACGATCAGCATCGAGATAATTAACACTCACAGGCTTTAACGAATCTTTCTCAAACTGGAACACCAACGGATTACCCGTGGGGATCTCAAGTCCTGGTATATCCTCATCAGAAACTGCCATCAGCAGTTTGACCAACGCACGCAGCGAATTACCATGGGCAGATATAATCAATGAATCCCCACTGGTAAGGCGCGGTGCAATGATACTATCCCAACACAGCAACACACGGTCCAGTGTCATTTTGAGTGATTCAGATCTCGGCAATTGCGATGGCTGAAGCCGGGCATATTGCGGACCTTTGTTTGGATTATAGGGGTTATCATCTTCAATTGGTGGGGGGGGGATATCGTAACTGCGTCGCCAGATATGCACCTGTTCATCGCCATGTTTGTCGCGCGTTTCTTGTTTATCAAGCCCGGTGAGCCCGCCATAATGGCGCTCATTCAAACGCCAGTCTTTTGTTACCGGTAACCACACCCGGTCCATCTCGGATAGAGCCAGCCATAATGTAGCGATCGCGCGCTTTTGCACCGAAGTAAAAGCCGCAGAAAACTCAACACCCAGTTCACCAAGCAATTGTCCACCTTTTTTAGCTTCGCCAACACCTCGTTCGGTAAGACCCACATCAACCCAGCCGGTGAACCGGTTTTGCAAGTTCCAGTCACTCTGACCATGACGCACAAGGGCAAGTGTTGTTAAATCTCTGCTCATCAGGCACTCCTATAAATTAGTAATGCTCTCATAGCCGCACCGCCGCGCAAGGTCAAAATCTTTGATCTTGCAATGTATAAGCGTTATTGTAGATCAATCTACCAAAGTGAAGAATTTCTTCCAGTCACATCATATTAATCAGTATAGGGAAAAATAACCATGGCACACCCTCCAATCGCTCTGGCCATTCATGGCGGTGCAGGTGCGACAGCTGGCCGGGATTACTCGCGCGCCGACGAACATCTACTTGGCCTGGCCGGTGAAGGCAAAACCATGCTGGAGGCCGGAAGGAATGCAGTTGATGTAATTGAAGAGCTAGTGGTGGCCATGGAAGAATCTGGTCTATATATCGCCGGCAAGGGAGCACCACCCAACAAGGCAGGTTATGCTGAACTAGATGCTTCGATCATGGTTGGTGGAAACCCTGATCAATCACAAACTTTGCACCGGCGCGCCGGATCCGTCGCGGCAGTTGCCCATTTAAAAAGTCCGATACGTGCTGCTCGAACAGTCATGGAGAAAACCCCTCACGTTATGTTGGCGGGACAGGGCGCTGAGCATTTCTGCCGTACCCATGGCCTCGATTTTATTGAAAATCCTGAAGATTATTATGTAATACCAGTAGGGGTCGAACCGGAAGAATTAACCCAGGCTGAACTTGGCCATGGCACCGTTGGTGCGGTCGCCCTTGATTGCAATGGCCGCCTGGCCGCCGCTACATCCACTGGCGGTGTATTCGGCAAACTTGAAGGGCGCGTTGGAGATACGCCTTTAATTGGTTCTGGCACCTGGGCCGATGAACGGGTCGGCGCATCATGCACCGGGCTTGGGGAATATTTCATTCTAACGGGCGGTGCTCAGGATGTTGCCAGCCGTGTAGGCTATCGCGGTGAAACCTTACAAGCAGGTGTTGATGGCTTAATCAGTGATGTGGCACGCATTGGTGGCAATGGCGGTGTTATCTCTGTATCACGAGACGGCGAGATCGCATTTGCATGGAACTCAGACGGCATGAAACGCGCTGGCTTTGGTGTTAATCAAGATTTATTTTCAGCAACGTTTGGGTGACGATAGGCAGCCTTACAATTGCTTGGCATAATATTGCACTTGCTTTCCACCTACATGAGCTTCACCAACTTTTTCAAACCCCATCTTATTGTGAAATGCATGCGATGCAGGATTGGATGGTGTTATATTAACCTCTGCACACAAATGAGTTGCCGCGCGGTTTTTGGCATAGGTAATTAAATCATCGTAGAATAAGCCTGCCAGGCCTTGCCTTTGCAAGGTATCACCAATGACGATGCGATCCACATATACAAATTTATTATAGCGGCCCTTAAACCAATGATAGTTTTCACCCTCATAGGTAGCTTGTTCATCAAACGCGATAAGAAAGCCTTGCCCCTCCCCAACCTGCTTTGCATAACAAGCGCCATCAACCAGGTTTTGCAACCCTGCAACCGACAAAGGAGAAAGCATCTCGACATATTGCTCGTTTACGGCCAGCGATGCTGACAGTGTCTCGGGGGTCATCGGGGAGAGAATAATATTGGCCATAAGGTTGCCTTACGGGCTTTCGTTCTCAATTAAAAGGTGACGAACCGGGCAGCGCCTGCTACTCCTGAGCGCTATGTCTCAATTATCTCAGCCATTGATTACCACTCAAAAAGAGCTTGAAACTTTTTGCGCCGCCCTCACCGACAAGCCATTTATTGTGGTGGATACAGAGTTCATGCGTGAAAAAACCTATTGGCCGATCCTTTGCCTCATTCAGGCTGCCGCCAATGGCGTTGAAGGAATGATTGATCCGCTGGCCGATGGGCTGGATCTGGCACCATTTCTGGAATTAATGACCAACCCCAAAATTACCAAAATATTTCATGCCGCCCGACAGGACATTGAGATATTCTATGGCCTGATGAAGTCGGTCCCGACACCCTTGTTTGATAGCCAGATTGCTGCAATGGCGTGCGGATTCGGTGATCAAATCGGGTATGAACCACTAATGCGCGAGCTTGTCAAAGCCAATATCGATAAAGGTTCACGCTTTACCGACTGGTCGCGCAGACCGCTGAGCGATGCGCAGCTAACCTATGCGCTCAGCGACGTTACCTATTTGCGCCAAGCATATCCCATCCTGATCAATCGACTGGAAAAAGATAATCGTAATCACTGGGTCGAAGAAGAAATGGAAGCACTGAACGATCCCTCATTGTATTTCGTTAAGCCTGCAGAAGCATGGCAGCGCTTGAAACTGCGTAATATTCGCCCCAAAGAACTTGGTCCCCTTATCAAACTTGCTGAATGGCGTGAAACCGAAGCCCAAAGAAAAGATGTCCCCCGTGGGCGCATCATGAAAGATGACGGGTTGTACGAACTTGCACGCATGCGCCCCGCCGATGAGACCGCTTTAGGTCGCGCACGCTCTATCCCCAAAGGATTTGAGCGCTCCGACAGCGCAAAAGGTATTCTCGCGGCAATTACCGAAGGCATGGCTATACCCAAAGAAAACCTTCCCAATACAGATCGAAATGATCGCAAGACACCACCGCCTGCAGATGTTGTTGATCTTCTTCGGGTACTGCTAAAACATTGCTGCGAAACATATGAGGTTGCGCCAAAACTGATCGCTAATGCCGCCGATCTGGAAGCCTTGGCCCGCTCTGATGATGCTCCAATCCAGGCCCTCACCGGCTGGCGACGTGAAGTATTCGGAGGGACTGCATTAAAATTAAAACGCGGTGAAATTTCTCTTAAGTTGAACGAAGGCAAACTTGAGCTTGTTGGAGCGTAACAAATAACCAGGTCCAACAACACCGCTTTTAATATCTCCCCGACATTATTTAAAACTGTGACAGCAACGCGCCCAATGTAAAAGGCATAATACCAGGAAGAATAACGCGTTTATTCCGAACGTCCACGGCTTTTTTCTGGCGCAAAAGAAAGCACAACCTCAGCAATTCCTTCGGGCGCTGGCGCTCTGGTGGAAAAACTAACTTTCCCGTTACCCCTCACCAGCAAGTCATCAGGATTAAAAGTCCAGCTAGCCAAAAGCTTTCCGTGTACGTTTAATGCTTCCGCTTGCAATAGTGGCGGCGTAATGGATTTTTCACTTTGATTATGCAACTCACCAAAAATTTCTACAATTGGTCCCGTCGTCGCTAACGCAACGCGGTGATTGATATTCTTAATACTCAAGCCATAAGGGCTCGCATCAATGCCCACGGATGCATAAACTTTTGCACTTGCCGGGGCGATACGAACAATATCATCACGGTAATGATATCCCGAATAAACCAAGGTACAAATTACAGCAAGAAGACTTGCCCATCCCATCACCCGCATCGGGGTTAGGCGATTTTTATCACGCGCTTCAGCTTTACGGCGCACCCGCTTGAGGGCTCGCTCCAACTCACGCGGTTGAACATTTACGGCTGCAAAAACCTCAGAAGGCGCGGTCGGATCATCAGCAGCAACAGGAGAAATTATAGTCGCATTAGAGGACACAGATGCCCCTTTTTGGTGCGGCCGTTTACGGGTTTCAGCTTCATGGTTTTTATGGTCATTTTTGTGATGCGCAGCATTATTGCTGACTTCCTGCCAGTCCGTATCAACAACAGTATCTGTAGCACGGCGACGCGGTACCTTCCACATCGAAGCAGTGCCCTCACTTTGTTCATCTTCTCGACGAACATGGCCAGCTTGAGAAGTATTGTCATGTGCGCGCCGCTCCGCCATAGGGCCCCATTGTGGGCGTGGCAAATCTTCAGCGTCAACCTCAGGGGATTGATCTATCTTGCGCCGCCGAAAAACACGAGGCTCATCAGATGGGCCCGTACGCGGAGCAAAAAGACTATCAGAATCAGATTGAACCGCAGCGGGGGAATCTGGATTACTGGGAGTTGGGTTCCTCAGGCCAGTAGTGTTATGGCCGGTGTACCCGGGTCCGGAAACGCTGGGACCAGAATTTGGAGAATGCGTTTGTGTGTTGCCATCCACTCTCGCCGAGGGCATCAGTGTCTCAACATTTTGTGGCGCAGGCACGAACCAGCTGGTAGAGCATTCTGAACAACGGACGGAACGACCGCCTGGTAAAAACCGACTATCATCAATGTCGTAGCGCGCAGTACAATTAGGACAGGCGATAATCATCAGCGCAATTCCCCTAGTCGCGATAAAAGACCATCGCTTGATTGAAAAGAATCACGCTTTAAATAAGGCTTCTTCTCCGCTATCACGAGAGTTCGTCCAGATAGCGGCCTTTCAACCTTACGAGAAATTTTTGCGTGATTGTCCAATTTGAAAATGTCGGCCTTGCTTACGGTGCCTCGTCCGAAAAATCTTATGGAGAAACCGGCCACGAAGCGTTGCGCGATATCAATTTTACACTGAACGAAGGAGAGTTTCGCTTTCTTACCGGGCCGTCGGGCGCTGGCAAAACCTCTTTGCTCAAACTGATGTATCTCGCCCAACCGCCGACGCGCGGAAAAATGTCCCTGTTCGGGGAGGATGTGACCACCCTCCCACGCGAGGCTTTGCCGCCCTTGCGACGACGCATTGGTGTGGTGTTTCAAGAATTTCGCCTGCTCGATCATCTGAGCGCCTATGAAAATGTTGCCCTGCCTATGAAAGTGGCCGGTGTTAACCATAATCAATACCGTGAAGACGTAAGCGAACTCTTAAACTGGGTCGGCCTTGGTGACAGAATGCAGGCAAAACCACCAACTTTATCAGGCGGGGAGAAGCAGAGAGTCGCATTGGCGCGGGCTTTGGTCGCAAAGCCCGATTTAATCCTCGCTGACGAACCAACCGGCAATGTTGACCCGGTTATGGCCGAGCGCATTATGAAATTGTTCATAGAGCTTAATAAGCTGGGCTCCGCAGTGATAGTTGCCACACACGATCTTGATCTTGTAAGCCGCCTCAACAAACCAACAATCAGCCTTAAGCGCGGACAGCTTATCACCGGGCGAGCCTCACGAACACCTAATCTGGAAGAGGAAGCTGAATAATGGAAGGCACAGGCCTCTTCAGCAATAAACAACCTTTGCTGCCTGAAGCGGGCGCTGGCGGCCCCCCGCTTATGGCAGTGATTGCTGTGATTTCTTTTCTTGCCACCCTCTCTCTTGCTGGTTACCTGTTGGTTACCAACGCGTCGCATAACTGGACCCGCGAGTTGCGCTCAGCGCTCACGATTCAGATCCCTGGAGAAACTGCGCAAGCAATCCAAGACCGCACGGCCATGGCCGTGCGCGTTCTTGAAACCACCGAAGGGGTCGTAGGTTTTCGGGTCATGCCACCACAGGAAGCCCAGGACCTGCTAAAGCCTTGGCTTGGCGAAAGCACCGTAAATGCGTATTTCAGTGTCCCGGCAATTATTGAAGTTCGCGCAGAACAAGGCCTCCAGCAAGACATTTCGCTACTCAAATCACGTATGAGTGCAGCTGCACCGGGAGCTATTGTTAACGACCATGGTGCCTGGAAATCCAGGCTGGTGGCTTCTGTCCGATCAGCGCAAATACTATCATTTTGCGTCTTCTTGTTAGTCATGCTCGCCACTTGTGCCATTGCTATTTTCGCAGCCCGGGCAGGCCTTGCAGCTAATCACGAGATCGTCTCGATTCTTCATCTGGTAGGAGCCAGCGACCAATTCATTGCCAACCAGGTCCAGCAACGGTTTTTCGTTCTCGGACTACGAGGTGCGGTTGTCGGCGTTATCATCGCAATTTCTATTTTGTTCCTTATCTCACTGGCCACTCGCACGGGGACAGTTGAGGCAACCTTTATTCCGGGATTCACCCTAACCGTCGGGTTGGTGCTAACCTTAATGATTGTGCCGGTTGTAACCTGCCTTGTGACAGCACTAACAGCAAGATTTACTGTGTTACGCACATTGCGAGAATCATTCTGATTTCTGGGCTGAGCCACCACATATCTTGGCAGATTGTTCTTTGCACTTGCCGCCCTTACGCTTTCACGCGATAATTCTTATCTTATCTGCAGGAAACAGCTTTCTGGAGGCAGTTTACATTGGGCAAGCTGATTAGGTTTCTTCTGGCACTGACCCTCCTTTGGGGGGTAGGCCTGTTTATTTTTGTAACCACCCTTCCAAATGAAGGTGATAGCCGGTCAAAACTCGCCCAATCAGTTTCATCTTCGAAGATCAAGCCGGGTAAAACCGGAATTGCTGTTTATACAGGCGGAGGCGGCATCAGGATTGCCAAAGCAATGAACCTGTTCAGCGAAGGCATTGCAGAGCGTCTGCTCGTTTCAGGGGTTCACCCAGAAACCACCGAAGAGCATCTTGAAAAATTATGGACCGGAGACAAAAATCGCTACGCTTGTTGCCTGGATTTAGGCTTGGAAGCACAAACAACCCGTGGCAATGCCGAAGAACTTATCGCCTGGGCAAACAACAATAGCTATTCCACAATTGTACTGGTGACATCAGATTACCATATGCCAAGAGCCTTGGCGGAAACACAGGCACTTGTTAGAACAAAGCAGATAGCAACCAATATGGCCGTGATACCATACGCTGTACAATCTTCATACTTAAAGCAGAACGGCATACCCCGTGATCTGGAATCCTTAAAAATCCTAGGAACTGAATATTCCAAATTTCTCCTTGCCCGAAGTGCACTTCTCCGACACCAATTCTGGTTCTAAGAAATTTTTGCAATGACCAATCACCATAACAGCATGGACGGACTTGATGACGATACGCTCGCAGGCAGCACATCTCAGTTAATAGTGTCAATCCGGTCTGTTCTTTTTCAAATTTACATGACTGTTGTAACCATCATTCTAGGCATCCTCGCATTGCCATTATTACTCTTGAGTGATGATAAGACACGCAAATTTTGCCAGATGTGGGCCGAGATTATCTTATTCGGCTTACGTTGGATATGTGGAATACAATCGCATGTTACCGGCAGAGAAAACATTCCCAAAACAGGTGCCGTTATCGCCGCCAATCATCAGTCCATGTGGGAAACCATGAAGTTGTTTGCAATATTGCATAAACCAGTGATGGTCCTAAAGGAAGAATTGCTCAACATACCAATCTTTGGAATATGGCTAAAGGCCTCCGGGTGTATCGCCCTAGACCGAAGTGCTGGATCAAAAGCAATGCGCAAGCTCATTACTGATGCACAAAAAGCAACAGCTGAAGGCGGTCAAATTATAATTTTCCCCGAGGGAACCCGATTAAAACCCGGTGATATTACCAATTTGAAACCAGGCATTGCCGGCATTTATCTGGCAGCCAATGTGCCATGTTTACCTGTAGGGCATAATGCAGGCCTGCACTGGGAATTTCCTGGCATTCAAAAGAACTCTGGTACCATCACCATGAATATTGCTCCCGTTATTCCCGCTGGTCAGCAGAAAAAAGCTTTCATGGAAACGCTGACAACTCAACTGCAATCCCTGCGGCCAGACCTCTTACCGATCGAGTAAATATAACCCTTAAAGACAAATCATGATCCCTGTACGCGTTAAAATTCCGTTCTATGTCTGGCCGCTTGCACTCACCATATTTATTGCCGTTGGTTACACCATTGCCTGGCACAAAGCAGCAGAACAGATGGAACAATTTGTTGATGGATGGATTGAGGATCAGCGCAAGGCGGGTTTGATTGTTAAGAATTCCAACCAACGCACCCATGGGTTTCCATTTTTTTTGAGAACATCAATTATAACAGCAACTATTGGTGATGGTAAGTCCTGGCTATGGTCCAGTGAAAAACTTGACATTGATATTCTCCCATACGACTTTAGTCGTGTTATTTTTTCGCCATCAGGAGAGCAATTTTTTTCCATCGGAACTCAAGCTGAAGGTTGGCAAGACATCACAGGCACTGCAGAAAAAATTCGCGCCAGCCTGGGGCAAGACAAAGAACGTGACTGGTATTTTATTCTTGATGTAGAAGCTGCAACTGTCTCCGCATACAATGGCGACGCGAAGGCGACATTCAACAATTTTCTGTTAAATGTCAGCCCATCAACAAAAGACGAGACGATCATTTCAATCAACACACAACTGAATGATTTCGATTTCAACATGAATGAAGGACATAATGATCACAAAATAAACCTGCCATTATTTCAATTTTCATCCAACGTAACTCATACAGATAAATTCGAACTCGGATTACCTGAGTGGTCAAAAAATGGCGGCGCAATAACAATAAATCATCTCATTGCAGAAAATGACCCATCTCAATTTTCTGCTGAAGGAAAAATTTCGATCGATGAAAATGGCTATCCACTTGGCACCATAGACACAAGACTTATAAAACCCGTCAACTTCATGGCAACTCTTCGCAATTCAGGGTTTCTTACCGAGGAGCAAGTCGACGCAGCAACTGGCGCAATCGCAATTGCAACTCTTTCCGGTGGTGGCGCTATCCAAAAACAATTCATCTTGCGAGATGGTAGTATCATCGTAGACGGCCAACGCATTGGCGAATTACCCAAACTCGCCAATGACTGAATATCAAAGCTAACGCGCCAATGCCTCACCGATCATTCTTGCAGTGTTCCGCACACCATATATCGCGATGAAATTCCCCATACGCGGCCCTTCTGACTGACCAAAGCACACTTCATAAATCGCCTTGAACCAGCTGCGCAAACTATCAAACTCTTGCGTTTTTCCAGAATCAAAAACTGTGGTCTGCAACACATCAACCTGGCGGCAATCTTCCGGCAACGCATCAAGGCGGGTAATCAAATCTTCCATTGCCGCACGTTCCATATCACTTGGTGCACGATAATTCTTCGATGGCGCTACGAAATCCTTATAATAACGGATCGCATAGCCAACCATTTCATCAAGTTTTGGGTGAGTTTGCGGGGTCACACCAGGATTATAAACTTCGATATATCCCCATAACTGCTCCGCATCTGACGCACTTGCTGCACTAACAAGGTTGAGCAACAAAGCAAAGGACACTGGTAGTGTTTCCGCTGGTGGACTGCCTTCGTGAATATGCCAAACGGGATTATCCACTGCCTTAACTTTGCTGTCGCCTTCAGCTTGGTCAGCAAATTTTCCTAGATGTGTGAGATAGTCATCTACGGTTTTTGGAATTACATCAAAATAAAGCTTCTTAGCTTTTTTTGGCGCGTTGAACATATATAATGATAGGCTCTCCGGGGAAGCATAGGTCAACCATTCTTCGATAGTCAGGCCATTACCTTTTGTTTTTGAGATTTTCTCACCTTTTTCATCAAGGAACAGTTGGTAGTTAAAGCCGGCAGGTGGCACATTGCCCAAAGCTTGGACAATGCGATTGGAAAGGCGCACTGACTCAGTCAAATCCTCGCCAGACATTTCATAGTCAACACCGAGCGCGTACCAACGCCCTGCCCAATCAGCCTTCCATTGCAACTTAACATTTCCGCCCGTGATAGATGTCTCCACCCGCTCACCGTTTTCATCCTCGAAAACAACAGTACCCGCTTTTGCATCGCGCTCTAAAATAGGAACATAGAGAACCCGGCCCGTTGTTGGGGATATCGGCAGAAATGGAGAATAAGTCGCCCGACGCTCTTCTCCTAATGTCGGAAGGATAATGTTCATTACATCATCATATTTCTCCAACATCCGAAGGAGCATCTGATCAAAATGCCCACTACGATATTGCTCCGCTGATGAAAGGAAATCATAATCAAACCCAAATTGATCCAGAAATGCACAAAGCCTGGCGTTATTATGAGCAGAAAAACTCTCATGCGTACCAAATGGGTCGGGCACATCTGCAAGTGGTTTTTGTAAATAAGGCTCAAGACTAGCTGGATCGGGCACTGTTGGCGGCACCTTGCGCATCCCGTCCATATCATCAGAAAAAGCAATCAATCTGGTGTCGCGCCCGGTCAGCGCTTCAAAAGCCCTGCGCACCATCGTTGTACGCACCACCTCACCAAAGGTTCCCAGATGCGGTAACCCGGATGGGCCATAACCGGTCTGGAATACCACCTTGCCTGTGTGGCCTATCTTGTCAAGACGCTTGATGAGCCCTCGAGCTTCAGCAAACGGCCAGGATTTAGCATCCTGCACAACCGCATCAAGATTGGCCGCATCAAGATTAGCGGCAGAGAGTGTATTGGACATTGGTTTATACTTTTTTGTGAGATCGCCAGCTTCAAAATGTGCCTTACGGCATGTAAGCACTTACATACTGCCCTCATGCCACCACGTCAAAAATTCCCGCACCTCGCTCTTGCCCGAATAGGGAGAGCATACTAGCGTGCATTTCGCTCGAACCATTTATGACAGGAGTGCCAATTCATGGCCAAAGGTGTCACACCTCTCACCTCACAAGAAGCCATCATTTACCTGATGGTGATGACCTCTGCCGCTGATGGCAATATATCCGAAGTTGAGCTTCGCACCATAGGACGTGTTGTTCGCTCATTTCCATTGTTTGACACCACTGACGAACAAGAATTGGTACAAACTGCGGAGGCCTGTGGGAAATTAATGTCATCAGAAGATGGTTTGCACAAAGTTCTAACCGCCGCCAGCAGCGCCCTGCCTTCTCACCTTGCCGAGACAGCATATACAGCAGTAATTGATGTGGTCACAGCCGATGAAAATCTCGATTTAACCGAAATTCGGGTTCTAGAATTGGTGCGCAACACTTTAAACGTGCCTGATGATGGAGCAGCAGCGATAGAGCATGCTGCACGTGCACGCCATATGATCCTCGATATGGTGAATTAATTCATTCTAGCCAGTTCAAGGTTGAACGGGATAATACCAGACCGATTGAATACGATTATCTTGCAGCTGATAAACAGCAATGGAGCTTTGCGTTTTTTCAATGCCAGCATCAGTCCAGTAAACCCGTTCCGCCATAGCAATGGTATCCCCGGTTACCGCTAGACTGGATATCTCACTCCTCACGGCCGAGATTGACGCGAAATAGGTTTTCATTTCCTGAACCAATTGCGCAGTTCCCCTACCACCAAAATCATGAGTAGTTTGGGTCGCATATCCCCATCGAATATCTTCTGCACAAAGCGCAATCATTGCTTCAGGATCATGAGCATTAAATGCTTCTATAAATGCACGGACAATTTTTTCTTGCTGTGAAACAGCATTAATACGGGCAACACCTTCCGGCAGAGATGGCGCTTTTGAACACGCCATCAGCATCAAAACCATCATCATTGTAAAAATACGCACGTAAGAAACCTTTTCAATTATGAATTGCCCAACAGCAAATATGCCGAAGTTGCCACAATGAGCGCCATCATAATGTTGAGAATAAACCCTTCTCGCACCATCTGCGCCATTGTGACCCTGCCGGTCCCGTAAATGATTGCATTTGGTGCAGTTGCCACTGGTAACATAAAGGCACAGGACGCTGATATAACCGCCGGCACCATGATCAATTCTGGAGCAATGTCAGCATTAACTGCAACGGCTGCCAGTAGAGGCATTAATAGATTGGCAGTCGCTGTGTTAGAGGTCATTTCCGTCAAAAAAGTTACACTCAGGCATAAGCCCAAAATCATCAAAAAGGGAGGTATATTCGTTAACTGCGCTAACGAGGCCCCGATCAGGTCAGCAAGGCCAGACTCGCGAAACGCTGTCGCAATGCATATCCCACCAGCAAACAGCAGCAACATACCCCAGGGGATATCGCTAGCCGTTTTCCAATCAAGCAAAGCGCCGTCATTTCCCTTACCACCAGCTGGCACCAAAAACATTAAAACGGCGGCAAAAACCGCTACAGTAGAATCACCAGCACCGGTAATTCCAAGAGCCCCAGACCAACCACCAAATGGCTCTAAGCGCGTAATCCAGAGAATTATTGTTAGGCCAAACACCATCAAGGTACGTATCTCCGGAGCACGCCATGGACCAGGATCACTAAGCGAAGTTGCCGTGACACCTCCCATTGATCTGGTTAGCCATAAGGCCATCAATGGAACCCCAGTAATGACAGCAGGCAGCCCCATCACCATGAAACGGGCAAAACCGAATTCTTCACCAGTCGCTTTCTCAAATGCATCAGCAAAAATAAGGTTCGGCGGAGTACCAATCAACGTTGCAGTCCCTCCTAGCGAGGAGGCATAAGCAATGCCCAATAACAAAGGCACCGCAAGTTTTGGGTTATCTGAGCGCGCCAATATAGCCAAAGCCATCGTCATCAACATTAATGTTGTCGCTACATTCGAAATCCACATGGATAATAATGCGGCCGCAATCATAAAACCTAACACCAGCCTGCGACCTGAAACACCAACAATTCGTATAATGTACAATGCAAGGCGCTCATGAGCACCCGACTTCTCAAGTGCTTTGGACAACATAAAGGACGCCATTAACAAGATAATAATGTGTGACCCAAATGCCGCCGCTGCCTCGCGATGGGTTAAAACATTGGCGAGGGGAAAAAGAGCAAAAGGCACCATTGATGTCACAGGAATGGGCAACGCTTCTGTCACCCACCACACACCTGTAAGAACAGTAATCACAATAGTCGCAACGATAACACGATCAAGCCCACCGGTGTAGGCGCCATAGCCAGCTGCAACTGCCAGCAAAAACCCCAGTATAATCCGGATAGGTTTCAAAAAATACCCTTACTGATCAAAGACATCTGGCGAATTTTTCACCAATACACAGAATAATTATTGTTGTGGCGCAACAGCCCAGATAAACTTCTTGCAGACTGGCCCAACACACCCTTGCACTTTAAGTGTTTTTGCATCCAGCCTGGTTAGCTTTGATTTATAGGTCTTGCCGCTCGCAGGATCATAAATCTTCCCTTTACGCCACCCCTTTTTTGTTTCCACGAACCCGTATATAAATTTGATCCCCTTTAACTCACGGGAGCGCAATACCTCATCTTCATTTTGCGAATCCAAAATTGCCACCTCAGCACCTTCAAGTTCTGCAAACCATTCCAGAACACCACAAACTCCCTCGTCACAGGGCTGTATATTAATAATAGAGGCATCTTCCGTGAGCCATTTTCCAAACACGTCAGCAGGGCCGAAAATATCTGTTGAACTGGTTTGCGTTGATTGGACATTATCCGCTGCCCATGCCTGAGAATCCCACAGGTTTGCGCTAGCAAAAAAACACCAAATGGTAGCAACAGTCAGCAGCTTACATTTTTGCACTAGATTAGCTCCAAAAAACATTGTGAGGCCTCCTGAGACAATGCCTAAATTTCTTAAACCCTACATTTGGATACAACCTTTGGAAAGGCATGCCATCACAAATTCTAGCAATTTTTGACTAGATATCCCCAACTATGGCTCTATGACGTTTTATAATTTTCTGAATTTTGCGAAAGCCGGTTTGTGATTATGCCATTCTCAGTATAGTCTGGGTTTATCCTAGAATTTATTACGCAACACTTTGTGTTGGCTAAAATATTAAAGCAACAATTTCTGGTAACCTTCCTGGGATACGGTGCCAAAATTTTCTTACGAGAGGCGATTCCTTGATCAAAAATTATGTATCATTTACTTTGTTAGCAGCCGTTGTTAGCCAAACCATAATCCCATCAGCATTTTCCCAGCCACAAGACACCTCAACGCAAATCTCCTCAGCTCCGGCTTCCTCAACACAAGCCTCACAAACAATACAAGACATTACAAAAACCGCGATGAAAGCCTTCCTTGAAGGCAAATATGAATTGACAACCGAGATCGCCGAGAAACACCCTTCTGCTTACACGTTGTCTCTGGCCTCCAGATCTCTCAACACAATTGCGTATCTGGAAGAAAACGACAAACCTGCCCGCGCCGCCTCTAAACGTGCTTATAAGTATGCACAACAAGCATTAGAATTCGATGAAAATTATGTCGAGGCTCATGTTCAATCCGCCATCAGTGATGCT
>CAZGVP010000019.1:0-19352 GCA_964529135.1 uncultured Caulobacterales bacterium
GATCAGATTTTCATAGTAATATGATTCTCAAAGCGTTTTTTCACCCTCCACACGTCTACGGGCCTCGCCACTATCGCGATCAGTGAGGTGTATCAGCCCGCATACACGCCTGATCAAAGTATCTTCAAAAGGATCTCGTACATTATCACTAAGAACAATGCGCCACAGTCCCTCAATAAAGGAAACCCGTTCTTCTTCTGGCAAGGTTTTGACTTCTCTTGTGAAACGATGGAGATCGATGGCCTCTGCTTGGGCAGCTTCGCCTTTGGTTTGTAATTCGGATGCCTCTCCTTCGGAAAGGTCAAACTGGTTACGCAATATGCTCTTGATAATACTGCGTTCTTTATCATCGTAATCTTCATCAGCGCCAGCAGCTTCAACTAAAAGGGCTGAAAAGGCAATTTGGACATCATTCCCGTCATCTTTATCTTCAGTGGTGGTTTTTTTGTCCGTAGAGAATAGAGACTTGATTGCTGAGAGCATTGTGATGATTTTCCTGACTTTAAGATAAAGCTAAACTTAGAGGCAAGATGTGGGAAATGTAAATAAGTAGAAGGGCGGGTTTAAGCTTCAATTTAATGGCAACGGACGAAATGATGCATTTCAATAATTACCTTTTAGTGCATCCATAGCGCGGCGATCTTTTTTTGTCGGTCTCCCGGTTCCGCTGTCTCGTTGGGGAATGCCGTGACTATCTTTTTCTATCTTCTTTTCAGGCGGTGGTGACTGGTCTTCATATAAGGTTTGCGCCTCCGGGGCTGGTCCTCGTCGTTTGCCGCAATCCAGTATATGAATGATGCGCACACGTTCCCCTAATATAAAAGAGAGCACAAAACCCGGTTGAACCGCAGTGCGTGGTTTATTAACCCGTGTCGCTAAATCACCTTCTTTACGGGTGATTTTGATGTGACCAGCGGCAACAAATTTTGCTGCTAGGGACCGGGTTTTGAAAAATCGAGCATACCAGAGCCATTTGTCGATTCGTAAATTTACAGGGCTGTTTTCAGTCATTCTCGCCGACACAGGTTTTCCCAGTTTTATTCTCTAATCAGATTTTTTAGCGCCATCTTTCAACGCGGCTAAAACTGCAAAGGGCGAGTCTGGATCGGCGGTTTTTAAATGCCGTGGTTTGGTCATATGCGGGTTTTGGGTTTTTTTATGGTGTGATTTTTGCCCAGACTTGTCGCCTTGACGAAATTGCTTTCCGGATTTTTTACCTCCTGAATTTTTGTCATTGTGACGACCAGATTTTGCATTCTTGCCATCATCTTTTTTGTAATGCTGACGTGGTGGGCGTTTCGCTTGAAAGCGCCACAGTACAACCTCAATTTCTTTTGTTTCTACATCGTCATTTGGTGAGGCAAGCGTGTCATCAGTTTGATCAGCATGGGCTGGTTTATCAGAAGATTGCCCATCAACAGCCGGGGTTGTAGTTTTTGCACCTTCTTCAGTTGCGGTGATTTTTTTATCAGCACTAGGGAGCGCGATAGTTTGACTATCGGATAGGGTAGGCTTCTCTGCGTCAGGAGGTGCG
Source organism: uncultured Caulobacterales bacterium (assembly GCA_964529135.1). Classification (GTDB taxonomy): domain Bacteria; phylum Pseudomonadota; class Alphaproteobacteria; order Caulobacterales; family Parvularculaceae; genus CALLPQ01. Next base: position 1,535 of record CAZGVP010000019.1, read on the forward strand.
ATGTCAGGTGAAGTAATCTCTTTTTTTGTCTCAACTGGTTTTTCAACTGGCGCTTCAGCTGCTTTTGGTTCAGGTGTTAATATTTCCACATCGGTTGCAGCAGAATGATTTGACGTAGCTTCAGACTTAGGCTTGTCTTCCTCATTTGTCTGTTGCTTGCTATCCTTTACCTTAAAGTCTTCGATCTTGATGGGGACTTGCCGTTTAACAGTGTTCTTGCGGAAATTCAGCGACATCAAAATCGCTTCAAAGTCTTCACCAGAACATCCGACAAGAGACATCATCTGCGATGTCGCCTCGAAACCTTCGCGTCGATCGCCTTTATCTCTGGCCCTGCGGATTTCCCCAGCGAGGCGTTCCAACATATCGATCCGAACAGCTTTCTTGCCAGAAGGTCGATAACCTGAGGCATAATAATATGCATGGGGAGTTGTGTCAGAAACTTCTGTTGAAACAAGGCCAGCTTTTGGCGGAGCAAAACTTGCAGGGTCACGATTATTCCACAATGCCCAAAGAAGAGTAAGCAAGCTAGCAGGCGCTGGTTTTAGAAGCGCTGGCATGAATAATGTGTATTCTCCGAAGCGTAAGCCGAGTTTGCGTAATTTGCTGCGTTCATCCTGTGTGAGTTGCTTTAAGTCATCGCCAAACAAAACCCGTGAACTTGCGCCAAAATTTTCAACCAGTCTCCACGCTACGCCGCGCGTAAGGCCAGCCATCGCATTATCTCCAGTAGCATCACAAGCTTGTTGCAATGCGATTAGGGGGCCGAGTAATCCTTCAACCCGTGCTGCAAAATAATTATGCAGGCGGTCTTCTATCCGGCCCCTCAGGACAGTGGGCAACATATCGGTATTTTGGATAACGAGGCGAGGGCGTAAAGGGGCAGGGCCTTTCTCAAGTTTCGCTACTACGGCGCGTTGCCATTGGATTGAGCCGTCAGGTAATATGGTTAGATCTTTTACGTCAGCATTTGCAAGTTCACTAGCTCTTGCAGCTAACACCGGCTGCAATGCTCTATCTGCAGCAGCACGTACGGGTTTGGCTTGTGCGCCTGTGGCGCGGGGATCAATAATGAACTCAAAGCCCATCAAGCGACCGACAAATTGGCCTTCCACAATTACTTCTCCATCTTCTGTCACCCCAGCTAGTAGCGGGGTTTCATCTTTTAAGCGCTTCAACAAAACCGAGGTGCGTCGATCAACAAACCTTTGAGTCAGCTTTTCGTGTAAGGCATCTGACAAAGCGTCTTCTATCTCGCGCGAGCGCTCCTGCCAATAGCCTGCTTTTTTTACCCATGAACCATGATGAGAAAGATAGGTCCAGCTGCGAATATGAGCGATGCGTGCTGATAGGGTATCAATATCCCCGTCTGTTCGATCAAGGCGTTCTACGCGCGGGGCTAGCCAGCTTTCGCGTACGCGTTCATGGCGCATAATTTCAAGGTAAATATTGCCTATCAATCCAGTATGCTGGTCAATATTCACCTTGCGAAAATCTGGCAATTGGCAAGTTTCCCACAATAAAGAAAGAGCCGCGCCCCCTTTCGCGTAACGAGCAATTTCTTCATCGCGTATAAGGATTGCAAGTGCGCGTTCATCATCGTCAGGGCGTGCACGAATCAGTTCTGGACGCGGGGCAGGTTTGTCGAGGGAATGTTGCAATGCGGGTAAGCTGGAAAAATCTAAAGCTTCTGAACGCCAGTAAAGTCCCCGAACTGGTTCAAACTGATGTTCTTCGATTGCTTCGATTGTTTCTTCGTCAAAAGGTGGGCAATCTGCTGTGATACCAAAAGTTCCATCACGCATGTAGCGTCCGGCGCGCCCTGCAATCTGTGCTGCTTCCGATGGGGTTAGGTCACGCATGGACCGCCCGTCAAATTTGCGACGAGCAGCAAAAGCAACATGGTCGATATCCATGTTTAGTCCCATGCCGATGGCATCGGTTGCAATCAGATAGTCAACCTCACCATTTTGATAAAGTTCTGCTTGGGCATTGCGTGTGCGCGGCGAGAGAGCGCCCAGAACAACAGCTGTACCACCTCGTTGTCTGCGAACAAGCTCAGCGATCGCGTATACGGTGTCTGCGGAAAAAGCCACGATTGTGGTGCGCCGGGGCAAGCGGGTGACTTTTTTGGGGCCTGCATAGCTGAGAGTTGAGAATCGTTCACGTCCCAAGAATGAAATATTGGGAAACATTTGACGCAGGATTGGCGCCATTGCGTCTGATCCAAGAAAAAGTGTTTCTGATATTCCGCGTGCATATAAAAGTCTGGATGTGAACGTCCGTCCGCGTTCTGCATTGTTTGCGAGCTGAATCTCATCGATTGCCATGAAATCTACATTTTGTTCTAAAGGCATCGCTTCTACGGTGCAAACCCAATAACGAGGGGAGCGAGGGATAATTTTTTCTTCACCGGTGACTAATGCAACTTCAGCAGTGGGGCGTCGTTCTAAAAGCCGGTCATAAATTTCTCTCGCCAGTAGGCGTAATGGTAGGCCAATCATTCCCGATTTAAAGGCGAGCATGCGTTCAATCGCGTAATGCGTCTTACCGGTATTGGTTGGCCCAAGCACAGCTGTGACCGGGCGTGAATTGATGAATGAAGAGTTAAAATCTGACAAGGCGGCCTACAAAGTTAATATACGGGCTTCGTTCAAAGGTTTAACTATGAGCTTTTTCTTCAAATTGAAACTAATTGACGTCATATCGTTTTCAGGAGAGGCGTCTTAAGTGCGTTGGGATCTGGCAGTAGCAAGAGCCTCTAGCAGCAGTTAGTGCTGGAGCAGTACGGTTAATAAAACTGAAATGCTTATCCGCTAGTCAGGGTTGATTAGTTGATAAGGATGACAGTTAATGTCTCAGACAAAAACACAGTTACTTGAGCAAAATGTATTTTCAAGGGCCTTTGCGCGTGCCGGGCTAATGCCTGGTTTTACCGTATCGATTTTCCTTAGTGCGTTACTGTTATTTTCCGTACAACCAATGTTTGCTAAAATGACGTTGCCGTTGCTCGGTGGCGCACCCAATGTGTGGAATACAGCAATGGTCTTTTTTCAGGCTACATTGCTTGCGGGATATCTCTACGCACATTTTCTTTCAAAGTATGCGCCTTTAAAGATACAAATTGCAATTCATGCTGGCGTCCTCATGCTTGGTATCGCGTTTCTTCCTCTTGCGGTAGCGAATGGTTGGACACCACCTGATACGGGTGCGCCTGCAATATGGTTGATGGCCCTCTATGGTGTTTCAATTGGTTTGCCGTTTTTTGCGCTCTCAGCGACTGCGCCGCTTCTCCAGCGCTGGTTTTCATATACTGATCACAAAAATGCGCACGACCCTTACTTCCTCTATGCTGCCAGTAATCTTGGGAGCTTGATGTCGCTTCTTTCATATCCGGTTTTGATAGAGCCGATGCTTGGGGTTAGTCAGCAAAGTAATATCTGGACGTTTGGGTATTATGCACTAGCGATTGCAATTGTCTGTTCAGGTGTTTTGTCTCTCGCGAATCGTTCTTCCAAAGCGATCGACACTGATGTATCCAATGATAGTGAAGATAATATTGTACCCGGATTACATATAAGCTGGACTAAACGTGCCATTTGGGTAGGGCTTGCTTTTGTGCCTTCTAGCCTGATGCTTGGTGTAACAACACATTTTTCTGTAAATGTTGCATCTGCACCGTTTGTATGGGTTGCGCCGTTGGCAATATATCTTGCAACTTTCGTTATTGTATTCACAACTAAACCACTTATTTCTGAAGAGCTCACTGGTAAAATGTTACCCCTTGCTGTGGTTGCTGGGTTGCTATTGGGTCACGCAGAAAATGGTGGATTTTTTGTACAATTAGGGTCTCACCTATTGATCTTTTTCGTAATTACATTGCGGTTCCATGGACGCCTTGCGGCGCTACGGCCTGCAGCGGATAAGTTGACAGAATTTTATATATTTATGTCAGTAGGCGGTGTGTTGGGCGGGATATTTAATGCTTTAATTGCGCCAGTCATTTTTGACAATGTCTATGAGTATTCTTTGGTACTTGCTATTTCTGGTATAGCTGCAGCAGGGGCATGGCCGAATGCTAGAAGTATTATCGGCGATATTGGTTTTGCTGTTGTGACATTTGCACTGTTTGCTGCTGTTGTTATTGTGATCCAACGGTTTACACCTGAAATGTCAATTCTCGTGAATGTAGCGTTGATATCTGCTTATGCCGTGGCATTTTTACAAAATGGAAAGCCACTGCGGTTTGTTGGCGCATTGCTGGCAATTCAAATTTTTATGGTCAGTATTGCGCCTTCTGTGATTGAAGAGGGAAACCGTGGGAACATCTTTACAGACCGTAGTTTCTTTGGCGTAACGCGCGTTACAAAATTAGAACGTGAAGGCCAACTTGTTCATCAGTTCGTGCACGGTAATACTATTCACAATATTCAGTTCCGTAATCCTGCACTGCGCAGTCAACTCATCTCATATTTTTCCAAGCCCGGCCCCTATGGGCAATTAATGGATGCGATGCGCCAACGCTCGAACGCGCCCCTTGAAGTGCAAGTCATTGGTCTTGGTGCAGGTGCACTTGCATGTTATGCAGAGCCGGGTGATCGTTGGTCATTTTATGAAATTGATCCTGCGATTGCGGAAATGGCGAGTAATCCAAAATACTTCACCTATCTCAATGATTGCACGCCAGACGCGCCGATTATTCTTGGTGATGCGCGTCTTAAAATTCAGGAAGTTGAGGCAGGAACCCTTGATCTTTTGATTGTTGATGCATTTTCTTCAGATGCTATTCCTGCACACCTCGTAACGCGTGAAGCACTAGCGCTTTACCGCTCGAAGATGAAAGAGGATGGAATTATTTTCTTTCATACGTCGAATCGTTTTGTCGATGTTTCTTCTGTGGTCCTGACTCTGGCGGCTGATGCAGGGTTAGCCGCGCGTGAGTTGAAATTTATACCAGCTGAGGACGCGCCATATCTCGAATTACTCTCACCTGCAACGGCAGTTGTTGTTGCCCCTGATGGGGTAATGGCGCATACTTTTGATAGTTTTGTTGGCTGGAAGTCGAACACTCCTAACCCAGCAGTGGGCCTGTGGACAGACGATTATTCCCATATTATTGGTGCATTAATGGCGGCTAAAAATGGGGGGACAATTGTAAATGAACAGGCTCGCAACAGTGCGCTGACACTAGATAACGATGTTGTAGGGCGTTGATTGTTGAAAATTGGGGCGCGCCAGCCGGTTTCACCGCCTTTTCGACTTGACCTAATCGTTTAGCTTGCCTATAGCCCTCCATCACTTTGGTGCATTGAACGTGATGCACTTTTATAGATTTTTATAACCACATTCTCGTCGGTATATCTGACGAGAATGCAGGTAATATGAGGATTGGCCAGATGGCACGCCGTTGTGAATTGACAGGTATAGGTCCAGCAACAGGGAATAACGTTTCCCATGCTAAGAATCGCACGAGACGCAGATTCTTGCCAAATCTGTGTAATGTTACATTACACAGCGAGAAACTGGATCGTTCCTTTAAAATGCGTATTTCAGCATCTGCACTACGAACCATCGACCATGTGGGTGGACTTGATATCTTCCTTACTAAAGCGAAGGAAGATCAGCTTTCTACTACTGCTGCAAAAATCAAGCGCGAGCTGGCTAAAGCGTCTTAAGCGCTATTTGTTGAGTTTTTATATCCAGATTTTATACTGCCTTCCAACAGGTCGTCTGCTTTGGCAGTTTTTGTGCATTTGTCGGCTAATATTGATTCGAAAGGCCCACTCTTGATTGGGGTGACAATCTCAGCAATGTTCACAAACACCTCAGTTTGGGCCATATACCGATCATGAGCATGCCTCCAGTAGAAGAGCGCGAAATTCGGCGCAATATGACCCCGGCCGAGAAACTCTCGCGGGAGATGCAGCAATTTGGAGCAATGTGCTTTCGAGTTGGGGCGATGAGTCTTATGCTGAGCCCATTTCTGATTACAGCGCTTCTGACAATTGATATGCCTGCGCGATTCTTAAACGGGTTGTTCTCTATCTTGCCAGGGCTCAAGCCTGTGCAATGGATGACATGGGGGGGCGTTTTGCTGGCAATGGTGCCATTGGTGAGTATCTTTTTTGCGAGACGATATGGCGGTGAAGAGACGTCGCGTGCTCTCATTGTCTCCTGGTTTGTTCTTTGTGTATTTGTGTTGTTTGAACTATCAGTGCTGGCATCGATCATTGAGGCTGGAGATTTCCCAAGTGCTCGGTTTATTTCTGCAATAGTGGCAAGTGCGATGTCTGGGCAATTGGTAACGATTGCTTTTTATGATGTTGCCCGAGGCGGCGGGCGTTGGTGGCGAGCGCCATTCTACGCTGCCCTTGTCGGGTTTTTTGTTACTGCTGTGATCTACTTTCCGGTAGCGTATTGGAATACTGGTGCCCCGTGGGCCGTCTGGATGATCGGTGATATGATGGTCAAAACCCTATTTGCAGCGTTATTCCTGCCGCTCTATGCGATGTTACGCAAAAAATTTCGCCCGCGCGGAGGTTACGGTGGGCTTTAATGTCGTGCAGTCATTGCACCTTTGATCATCGCCATTGCATGCTCCACAGTAGCGGCGCGCACGAACGCACGGCCTTGGTCGCCAAATTGTATGGTCTGTGTGGAGACCGAGTGCTCTTGATCCATCTTGCTTCTGGTCGCCAATCCGAAACATACCATGCCAACTGGTTTTGACACGCTGCCACCACCTGGTCCGGCAATGCCAGTAACGGCAACCGTGATATGTGAAGCTGATCTGGAAAGTGCGCCGTGTGCCATCTCTCCGGCGGTTGCTTCACTCACGGCGCCATTTTCGCGGAGTGTTGAGGCGGCAACGCCCAAAGTTTGCATTTTTGATTTATTTGTATACGTAATAAATCCGCGATCAACCACCGAAGAAGACCCTGCAATATCAGTAAGTGCTGCCATAATCAGGCCGCCTGTGCATGATTCCGCTGTTGTGATAGATAGTTTTTTGATTCTGGCAAGCTGAATAATTTCTCCAGCAAGGGCGCTAAATTGTGTGTTATGATCTGCTTTGTTACTCATCTGGCGACTCCGGAAGTTTCACAGTGACGGTGGCAAGTGCAGATATGCCTTCACGGCGCCCGGTAAACCCCAACTGTTCTGTTGTCGTGGCTTTCACAGATATCCGGTCAGAACGAACACCCATGATTTCACCAAGTGCATTGCGCATTGCATCTCGGTGAGGGCCAACCTTAGGGGCCTCGCAGATCAAAGTGATGTCGCAATGAACAATTGAGCCCTGACGATTTTGGACCAAGTCGCAAGCCTTTTCCAAAAAAATCCGTGATGGCGCGCCTTTCCATTGCACATCGGTTGGCGGAAAGTGATCGCCAATATCACCCTCACCAATAGCGCCGAGAATTGCATCAGTGAGAGCGTGCATGCCAACGTCAGCATCGGAATGGCCTTTGAGTTTTTTTGTATGGGGAATAGCCACACCACAAATGATTGTTGCATCACCAGATTCGAATGCATGCACGTCAAATCCCTGGCCAGTGCGAAATTCCCACATATCATCATGCCTTTTGTACTGGTTGTCATGGTTTCGAGATTGTGGACGGCTAAGTAATATTTCCGCCATGCCAAAATCTTCTGCTTGTGTGATTTTCATATTATCCGGTGACCCGGCGACCAGTGCTACCTCAATACCGCTCGCCTCACAAACTGCTGCATCATCTGTAAGTTTTTCTCCCTCACAAGCGCGGTGTGCGTTGAGGATAACTGGATACGTAAACCCTTGCGGCGTCTGTGCCCGCCACAGATTGTCTCTGGGGACAGTGTATTTAATCGTAGAAGCAGCGTTTATGGTGCCCGAGTTAAGTGTAGCGTGTTTTATTGTATCGAACACTGGCAATGCAGCAATAGCACCGGGTTTTGTGTCCAGCGCGGTAATCACGCGTGTGATTGTGCTTGCATCAATAAAGGGCCGAGCCGCATCGTGGATCAGTACTTTTTGCGGCGGCTTGGTGTTTAAACTCTCAAGGCCAAGTCGCACCGAATCCTGTCGTTCAGCGCCTCCAAAAACAGGCTCCATCAGTTTTATGTTACCTTTGTGTATAGCCATAGTCTCATCATAAAGGTCGCGGTCATCGCGGTGTATAATCACCCGCACTTGTGTAATGGCAGCATGATTGAGAAACGCTGATGCGGTGCGCGCAATGATAGGTTCACCAGCCAGTAACCTATACTGCTTTGGTCCGCCTTCGCCTGCCCGTGTTCCACGTCCTGCGGCGACTATAATGACTATTGTGCTCATGGCGTGATGCTTATTGGGATTCTTAAAAGGATCTGCGCAAATCTAATCCGGTTTGTTAAGGCTTTGAGGCTAAAAACCCGGTTGATGAAATTATAAACAAATAAAATTCTTCAACCACTTTCTGCTAACAATGAAAGTTGTGTAATCATTGAATTACGATTGCTCTCGTCGCGATCCACCAGTCTTGTGGGGTAGTCTCCCGTGAAACAATGATCGGTAAAGGCGGGTGCGCTGTCATCGCGCGGCCCTTTGTCCATGGCTTTATAAAGACCGTCCACGGATAGAAAGGCGAGGCTGTCGGCGCCGATCATTTCTTCCATTTCCTCTAAGTTGCGGTCATGGGCGATTAACTCGTCATAAGAGGGCGTGTTAATGCCGTAAAAATCCGGGTGAACTATTGGCGGGCAGGCAATGCGCATATGGACTTTACGGGCTCCCGCCGCCCTCAGCATTTGGACAATTTTACGAGACGTTGTACCCCGCACAACAGAATCATCAATCAACACCACATCTTTGCCACGGATGATTGCCCTGTTGGGGGAGTGTTTACGTGCGACGCCAGCCTCGCGAATTTTCTGTTGCGGTTCAATAAAGGTGCGTCCAACAAAATGAGACCGGATTAACGCCATCTCATAGGGTAGGCCTGCCTCGCGTGCATACCCAATGGCGGCTGGTACACCGGAGTCTGGAATTGGGGCAACAATGTCAGCCTCACAAGGAGCTTCACGGGCAAGCCATTTACCAAGTTTCTTGCGAACTTGATAAACGCTCTTGCCATCAATGACAGAATCGGGACGAGCGAAATAGATCAGTTCAAAGATGCAAGGGCGTGCCTCTGCTTTGGTGGCAGTGAACTCGCGACTTTCAATGCGGCCATCCGGGTGGCAAATTACGACTTCGCCGGGGCGTACATCGCGGACAAATTTTGCCCCGATGAGATCAAGGGCGCATGTTTCTGAAGCAAAGATGGATGCGCCATTGAGTTCCCCCAAAACCAGTGGGCGAATGCCAATTGGGTCACGGGCACCTATAAGGTATTCTGTGGTCAGAACAGTCAAAGCGTAAGCACCCTCTACCTGTTTCAAGCCGTCAATAAGTTTGTCAATAATGTTAACATGTTGTGAGCGTGCAGTAAGTTGTAAGAATAACTCGCTATCGGAAGTTGATTGAAAGATGCAACCCCGGCGCACAAGTGAAGCTCGGAGTGTGCGTGCATTGGTAAGGTTACCATTATGGGCAATTGCAATTCCGCCTCGTTCGAGGTCGGCATACAGGGGTTGTACGTTACGCAGTACGGTCTCGCCTTGGGTTGAGTAGCGCGTGTGACCGATTACTGCTCGGCCTGTGAGGCGGCCTAAGGTTTGTGCATCAGAAAATTTATCTGCAACCAGCCCCATGTGTCTTTCAGAGTGAAAGTGGTTGCCATCATAGCTCGTTAATCCGGCAGCTTCCTGCCCGCGATGTTGAAGAGCATGAATGCCAAGTGCAGCAATCGCAGCTGCATCGTCAGTTCCGATAATGCCAAAAACACCACATTCTTCATGGAGGCGGTCTTCGCCCAGCAAATGAGTTAATCGTGAAGCGGTCTGATCTGATTGCGCGCTGATCGTGCTTTCATGAGAAAGGTATGAGACAGTTCGTTTAACGGAATGGGAATGCTGCAATGTACTCAACTTTATACAGGGAGGTGATGTTAGGGGAAGTGGATGATTATTGTGGGTCATTGTCTGAACTGTTGTTCTCGTTTGAGTTTTCGAGTTCGGCGGTTTCTTCACTGGTGGTGACGGTCGTGATTACTTCAGAAAGGCCTGCACGGTCACTACGGCCATAGCCTTGCGTAGCAACATCTGCATCATTAACGGCATCATCTTTGCCGTTTTGTTTTAACTGAGTGCTGTCGGGGATAAATCGCTCAAACATTGCGGCGCCTGAGGCCGCGAAAGGTGTCGTCAGGGCGTCGCGAACACTTTCATGCTGGTGTACTTCATCTAAATAATAACCATAGGCAAGAAAACCAAGGCCAATCACCACGTAACCACGAAGAAAGCCGAATAAACCACCAACAATGCGATTGATCTGTATCCCTCTCGTTGAGAGTGGGAATTTCATTAGTAAAAGATGGGTGATCACATAGAAAACGATAAAGAATATACCGATGAGGACGAAATGGGTGATTATCATCGCCATCACAGAGCCTTCCTTGCCCGTCATTTCGAGGATTGAGCCAGCAAACTGAAATGATAATAAGCCGGCAATGCCAAGGGCGAGTAATGTTGCCAGTTCCAATAGCGCTCCACGCATGGCGGCAAGGCCAGTGGAGAGTACAAGAATGAAGATGACGATCAAATCAAAGACGGTCATGAGACTTCAAGCATCCTTTTTGCGACTGTCATTACGAGGTCGCCAATTTGCCGACTCACCTCTCGACTTTGTACCTGTTTAAACCTGATGGAGTTTAGGCTCAACAGTTCATATTGAATAGGGTGGTTAAAATTGGTTCTTAAAGGTCACGGCTGTGGCGCATATCCTCTAACCCAACCGACAAGATCGTGGAGTGTCTGGGGCGTTGTGAGGCGCGTTAAGGTTGAGGCTTGGTTCTGAGATGTCTTTGTTGGGTTATTGGAGGGAACGGCTGCACCGCCGAAACCAAGTTTTTCAGCTTCCTTCAAGCGCGCATCTGTTTGGTTTACAGGGCGTATCTGTCCAGAGAGTGCAATCTCGCCGAATACCACATGGTCATGGGGTAGTGGTGCATCGAATAGGGAACTGCAAAGTGCAGCGGCGGCGGCAAGATCGGCTGCTGGCTCTGAAATTCTTAAGCCGCCGGCAACGCTTAAAAATACATCCTGACGACCAAAACCTAGCCCGCAGCGAGTATCCAGGACAGCAAGTAACATGGACAGGCGTGCAGTATCCCAGCCAACCACAGCGCGACGTGGGGCTGCCAATGTGGAAGGAGAGACCAGAGCCTGTATTTCTACCAGCACGGGCCTTGTTCCTTCTATGCCTGCAAATATTGCTGTGCCAGATGCTGCCTCACCACGGCCGGCGAGAAATAGTTCTGATGGATTAGCAACTTCGCGCAGGCCAATGCCAGACATTTCGAACACGCCGATCTCATGAGCTGCGCCAAACCGATTTTTCACTGCGCGTAATAATCGAAAATCGCGACCCTGTTCACTCTCAAAGTACATGACAGCATCAACCATGTGCTCAACGACACGTGGGCCTGCAATTTGTCCATCTTTGGTAACGTGACCAACTAGGATCAACACAGCACCGCTGGTTTTGGCAAATCGTATCAAATCCTGAGAGCAGGCACGCATTTGTGTTACGGAACCAGGGGTGCCGGGCAGGGCATCTGACCAGATGGTTTGTATGGAATCAATAATAACGATGTCGGGTTTTTCGGCTTTTAAGGTGGCCAGGATATCGCGTAAGGCTGTAGCAGAGGCTAATCTTACAGGTTTGTCATTCAGCTTTAACCGTGATGCGCGGAGTCGAATTTGTGCTGTTGCCTCTTCCCCCGAAATGTAAGCCACATCATGTCCGCCCTCGCCCAATCCGGCTGCAATCTGTAACAGTAAGGTTGATTTTCCAACGCCAGGATCGCCACCTATCAATAAAACAGACCCCGGCACAAGCCCGCCGCCACAAGCCCGGTCAAACTCTGTATTCCCGGTGGACAATCGCTCAACTGGCTTATCTCCACCAGAAAGTCCTGTAAATTCAAATGGTTTGGTGCTTTTTCCTGCTTTCACAGCTAGTGACCCGGGTGGTCCAGTGTCGATGGTTTCAGCTGTGATTGAATTCCATTCCCCACATGAATCGCAACGTCCTGCCCATTTCGCCGTGACTGCGCCGCAGCTCTGGCAGATATATTGCTCACTAGGTTTCGCCATATGGTTGTTTATTCCTTGTTGAGTAAGGCTGTTTTGTAGGGTTCTGTCCAGCTGGCAAGATAAACCAAGCCTGTAATCAGGGGAACCTGCTTTGTTCTCGTCTAGCCAACCCAATAAGTTTGTATTTTTTTTTGATATAACGTTTAAGTGAGGAGGAATTGTGTGAGGTTTTCTTATAGTTAAAATTATAATAATATTTACTATAAGTTATGATTTTTCTTACCTCTTTTTGTTTTATTTGTATGAAATATGTACTGATTTTGTATTGTTGAGTAAAAAAAATTGTAATATTTGATGGCAAACTTTGAAATTATGTGCGTAAATCTCTGTTTTTGCTTAATTTTTTGCGACTACCTTCAAAAAACCCTTATTGAGCCTGTCCTATAATTAATCATCTATGTGCTGTGAATGTGGCTACAATATACATTAAATTGCGACGAACAGATTAAACCAACCGTTCATATTGTCCGATATGAATTTATCCGCTTGCAAAAGTGAAAATGCTTTCTAAGGTAGAAACCATATTGTCGAGCCAGACCCAACTTATGGGTGTATTTCGACTTTGTGGGACTTTGGGAAGGAGCGCACGGGATTTTGTGTGTTGCCTTGGATATCTTGGGAAGAAGCTTTTGCAGGTACATCATTGTGTAACTGCACGGCCTCTTTGCCGTGCCTTGTATAGTTTGTGTACTTAGGGGCCTGCGGATGAGTAATGAAGAGTTGCTGAATGGCACGGACAGAGCGGTTGGTTTTAGCGACCCGTCGCTAGCTGTTAACTTGAGCAATATTGCCGGCTATTCTACTGAATTGCCGTTTATCAATGTTTTGAAGCAAGCCGGTGATTTTTTTCGGTCAGATGGTGCCTGGACGGTGCATACAAATACATTTGATGAAGAAGGAAATCCTGTAAATTTTGATTACTCGGAAGCCGCTCATGCCGGATTTCTTGATGAGAACGGGTATATTGAGAACTTGCCTGAAGGGGCAAATGCTACGGTCTTTTTGTTTAATTCTATTATTGCCGAGGCTGGAACTGGCGGGCGTTACGTTTTCTTTTATGAAGGTGAGGGGGATTTCCAAGTGCTTGGCGGCACTGTCGTTGAAGACCTTTCTGAGCCAGGCAGGCTAGTAATCGATCTTGATCCTGCAACGCCAATCGGGCTTTCTATCAATAGTGTAAATCCAGATGATAATCTTAGAGATTTCTCTTTGGTGCGTGAGGAACATGTAGAGCTTTATGAAGCAGGAGCCATCTTTAACCCGGATTTTATCGAGTTGTTTGATGATCATCGCACGCTTCGTTTCCTTGACTGGACAGAAGGTAACAATTCTAACCAGATCAATTTTGAAGATATTGCATCATTTGATTCCGCATTCTGGGGGATACCTTCCAATCAGTCTTATGAATATGTTTTTGCATACGAGATAGAAGAGCTAACTGCAGAGCAGCTTTCTGGGCTATCCAGGGAAGGGTTTACGCCCGTATATGTTGATCCCCAGACTGGCGAACCGTTCCGTGATCCCGATACAAATGAAATTTTGATTGATGTTCCCCCGGAGTTGTTGCCAACTGGTGTACCGACTGGTGTTCCGCTTGAAGTTATGGTGGCTTTGGCAAATCAGGTTGGAGCTGATCCTTGGTTTAACATCCCACATCAGGCAACGGATGAATTTGTCCGTCAGTTTGCTGAGTATGTACGTGATAATCTGGATCCAGGACTGGTTGCGCATTTTGAATACTCAAATGAAGTCTGGAATGGGCAATTCGAGCAATTTGACTACGCAAATGAACGAGGGTTGGAGTTATTTGGTGACGAATATGGTGAATTTCCGGTCCATGTGTATTATGGATACCGGTCCGCGGAAGTGCTCGACATTGTCAATGATGTCTTTGGGGTTGAGGCGGAAGCACGTGTGCATGGTGTGTTTGCTACACAAACTGTCAATAGAGGGGTTACGGACTTTGGCCTGGAAGGTGTAGCGCGTTATCTTGAGGATTCCGGGTCAACCGATACGGTTGCTACGCTCTTCGACAGTTTATCTGTTACCGGTTATTTTGGAAGCTTAATTCCAGCTGATCCTACTGGATTGGTTTCCTTGTACAGATTATGGATTGAGGAATCCAAAAATCTCTTCGCTTCAGGTGTAACCTCGAGTGTGCATGAATACTTCATTCAACAAGTAACAACTGATTTGCAAGATGGGGCACTATCAAGAGCATATTTTCAAGGGCTCGTGGATAGTGGGCAGCTTGCTGAACTACCAGTTGTCTTGCCAACCAGCGTTCAAGAATTGCGTGAGCATTTTGCTATAAATAAAGCGATAGCTGATGAGAATGGCCTCTTGTTAACTCAATATGAGGGAGGATCTCATATTGTTGCGGAAGCTTTCCTTAATGGTGATACAGAACTTCTGGAATTTCTGGAAGCGCTCGATGGTAGTCCTGAAATAGCAGGTATCTACAACGATTCTCTTATTGCTTTCCGGCAATCTGGCGGCACCCTTGCGAATGATTATGGAGCGGTTCAACCCTTTACCCAATTTGGCCCTTGGGGGTCACTTGCGCATCTTAATGATCAGTCGCTTATTTTTGATACTTTTGAATTTTACAATGAAAATGCAGCAGCGAACTTTGGTTCTATTAATGCCGGTCGTGATTTTGAAGCTTTCACTAATGGGATCAATGAGACGGGTACTGCAGGAAGTGACACGCTTCTTGGTACCAGACAGGAAGATTTCCTGTCTGGTTCTGACGGTGATGATGTTTTGGTCGGTGGAGACCAAAATGATGGCCTGAATGGCGGTGCGGGATTTGATATTGCCCTTGTCTCAGGAACTAGAAGTGAATATTCTATAGCTGTAAACGGGGATGGGTATACTCTCACAGGCCCTGACGGCGTTGATTTTCTAATCAATATTGAAGCTATAACATTTCAAGATGGTGAATCGATCCTTATAGAGACATTTTCGGGAAATGCTTCCGAAAATGTAGTTTACCATGGAGGCCAGACATTTCAGGCAGAATCTAATGTTGTCCAGGATTTTGTAACTATTGTGGCTGTAGATGGCAGTTCTGTTACAGGCGGGGAACTTGGAATTTTACCGGGGTCTATTGGTGAAATTTCTGAAAATATTTATTTTGCTTTTTATGGTGATTTGTCTGATCAAGATCGTAGCCTCATTCTCAGTGGTGTTGAAAATGCCACAGGCCTTGCAACGTTGATTGGTAATGCCAGTGATATTGTTGGTACTGTATTTGGCGATGTTTTTGAAGGCTTTGAAAATGATGAACAAGTTGATGGCCAGTTAGGAAATGACCTACTTTCAGGATTTGGAGGAAATGATACGCTTTCTGGTGGTTCAGGATTGGATACTATCCTCGGTGGTGAAGGAGACGACGTTCTATCTGGTGGGTTTGGTAATGACCTTATCGATGGTGGAAATGGAAATGACCTATTAGCTTTTTCTGGCCCCCGTACAAGTTACGTTGTTAGCGATAATATGGATGGTACTTTTACCATTATTGGTAATGAAGGTACCGACATAGTTCAAAATATTGAATTAGTTAGCTTTACAGATGGGCAATCCATTATTTTTGAAGATTGGGTAGCAGGTGTAAATAACAATGTCCGCTACTTTGGTGGTGGTATTTATGAAGTAACGAACGCAGGGTTTACCGGGGTCGTTATCTCTCCTGTTGATGGAGATACTGTTACAGGTGATGAGTTAGGCATTATTCTTGGTGAGGAGATACCCGCAACGCAGGTTATATATTCTATAGCCGCACGTGATAATCAGTTTGCAACCTACGAAGCGATTCATGATAATGGTGCATTTTCAGCTCGCTCTGTAGTGGATCTTGCCAGTAATGTTGGCGAATTTTCAGGCACGCAATTTGATGATATTTTTATAGGGTCAACCGTTGGTGAACATGTTTCATTTGGCGCAGGAGATGATCGTCTTAGTGGGTTCGGCGGAAATGATACCCTTGAAGGGGGCAGCGGCGCTGATTTTCTCAGTGGTGGTTTGGGGGATGATGTTTTAGTTGGCGGTGCTGGCGATGATGTCTTAAATGGTGGTGACGGGGCTGATTTGGTGGTGCTGTCCGGTACAGAAGATCAGTATACACTATCTGAACGACAAGATGGTAGTTTTGTTATATCCGGTATAGACGGAACAGACACACTATTCGGAGTGGAGCGTGTGCAATTTTCTGATGGGCATGCACCAACGCTTGACGAGTGGTTAAACCCTTCAGAACCGGAAGTTCAAGTTTTCGGTGGTGGTGAATTTACTGTCTCTGGTGCTAGTGAAGCTGGTGTAATCATAAATTCTGTCGATATTGGCACGCAAACCGCTAACGATTTAGGTGTTCCTGTAACTGGTTATGAAAATGCTCTTGATACTGTGTATTTTGTGGCAAATAGAGATGATTCAAATGCTACATATGATGCAATTCATAACGGACTTAATGGTGCGCTATCTGTCGTAAATATAGTTACTCAAATTGGGGAGATTACAGGATCAGTCTACAATGATGTATTTGTTGGGGCGGTAGGGAACGAAAATGTTAACCTCGGCGCTGGGGATGATCGCCTTGAGGGTGGCGATGGTAATGATACTCTATTTGGCGGCGCTGGAGATGATTTTGTCGGCGGTGGTAATGGTGATGATTTGCTTGCCGGTGGTGCTGGCGCTGATGTTGTAAATGGCGGTGAAGGTTTTGATACGTTAACGTTCGCAGATCAATCAGGCCCGGTTTCCCTTGATTTTGTAACTGGAAATCATGGCGGTGATGCGCAAGGCGATTTATTGTTCGGTATTGAGAAGATTATTGCAACTGACAGCGCAGACACGCTGATACTTGGTGATAATGCTTTTAGTGTGGATGCTGGCGACGGCAACGATAGGGTTGTCGGCGGTGTGGTTGGGAATATATTTGAAGGGGGTGGCGGTAATGATACGTTATCTGGCTTCGGAGGCACCGATTCAATCGCTGGTGGCGTAGGGAATGACTTCTTGATTGGGGGCGATAATAATGATTCGCTTTTTGGCCAAGACGGAGATGATCGGCTATTTGGTGAGGCGGGAACAGATTTTCTAGAAGGGGGAGATGGAAATGATCACCTTTCTGGTGGTGCTGATAATGATACACTTTACGGTGAAGCTGGTCGTGATCGGTTAATTGGTAATGGTGGTCACGACCTAATTTTTGGCGGCGAGGATAATGATGTGCTTCTTGGTGCATTCAATCGTGACACTCTTATGGGTGGTAACGGCAATGATGTGTTGAGGGGCGGCGAAGGATCTGACAGTTTGTTCGGTGAAGATGACAATGATCTGCTGTCTGGCGGTGGTGGCCATGATGTTCTTTTTGGCGGGGAGGGTAATGATATCCTGATTGGGTTTGGAGGCTTTGATACCCTTATTGGTGGTGCAGGCAATGATACCCTGGAAGGACGTTTCAATGCTGATAGATTTGTATTCGAAGATGATTTTGGCGTAGATACTATTAGAGATTTTGATGCTTTAAATAATAGCGAAAAAATAGATTTATCCGCTGTTACTAACATTACTGATTTTGATGATTTGGTTGCTA
>CAZGVP010000020.1:0-19094 GCA_964529135.1 uncultured Caulobacterales bacterium
ATCATGCCGCCCATGCCGCCCATGCCGCCCATGCCACCCATATCAGGCATGCCGCCGCCGGCGGCACCGCCGCTATCTTTCTTTGGCGCATCAGCAATCATAGCTTCGGTTGTCACCAACAGACCGGCAACTGAACCTGCATCTTGCAGGGCGTGACGGACGACTTTAGCCGGATCTACAATACCAGCATCGATCAGATCGACATAGTCACCGGCTTGAGCGTTAAAGCCAAATTTGTATTCGGTTTGCTCTAACAATTTGCCAACTACGATTGACCCTTCGCCACCAGCATTTTCAACAATCTGACGGATTGGAGCCTGTAGAGCGCGGCGTACGATATTAACACCGGCATCCTGATCAGGGTTTTCGCCGGAGATACCATCGAGAGCTTTCGACGCATAGAGAAGCGCAGTACCGCCGCCAGGGACGATGCCTTCTTCAACCGCAGCGCGTGTGGCATTCAAGGCATCATCTACACGGTCTTTGCGTTCTTTCACTTCAACTTCGGTTGCGCCACCAACCTTAAGAACAGCAACACCACCAGCAAGTTTAGCAAGGCGTTCTTGTAGTTTCTCGCGGTCGTAATCAGATGTTGTGTCTTCGATTTGACGACGGATCTGACCAGTACGGCCTTCAATGTCGCCTTTGTCACCAGCACCATCGACGATTGTTGTATCGTCTTTCGTGATGTTAACTTTTTTGGCTGTGCCGAGCATGTCCAATGTAACGCTTTCCAGTTTGATGCCTAGGTCTTCAGAGATAACCTGACCACCGGTAAGGATTGCGATGTCTTCAAGCATGGCTTTGCGACGATCACCAAAACCTGGGGCTTTTACAGCAGCGACTTTCAGGCCACCACGCAGACGGTTTACAACAAGCGTAGCAAGAGCTTCGCCTTCAATATCTTCGGCAATAATAAGAAGTGGCTTGCCAGATTGTACAACAGCTTCCAGCAGCGGTAACATTGGTTGTAGGCCAGAGAGTTTTTTCTCGTGAAGCAGGATGAACGGATCTTCCAAATCAGCAAGCATCTTGTCCGGGTTAGTTACGAAGTAAGGTGACAGATATCCACGGTCAAACTGCATGCCTTCAACAACATCAAGTTCAGTTTCTAGTGATTTGGCTTCCTCAACAGTGATAACGCCTTCATTACCTACTTTATCCATTGCTTGTGCAATCATGTTGCCAATTTCGGCTTCCCCGTTGGCAGAGATGGTGCCAACTTGAGCAATTTCAGAAGAAGATGCTATTTTTGTAGCGCGTGATTTGATATCGCTGATTACTGTAGTAACGGCGAGATCAATACCGCGTTTCAGATCCATAGGGTTCATGCCTGCAGCAACAGATTTTGCGCCTTCACGTACGATGGATTGTGCGAGAACGGTAGCGGTTGTTGTTCCGTCCCCAGCTTCATCATTGGTGCGAGAAGCAACTTCGCGAACCATTTGAGCGCCCATATTTTCGAACTTGTCTTCAAGCTCGATTTCTTTGGCAACCGTGACACCGTCTTTGGTGATGCGCGGTGCGCCAAATGATTTGTCGATAACGACGTTACGGCCTTTAGGGCCGAGCGTTACTTTTACGGCATTTGCCAGAATATCAACGCCACGCAGCATTTTTTCGCGCGCTTCAACGTCGAATTTTACTTCTTTAGCTGACATATGAATGTCTCCTGAGAATTGTGAATTAAAGGGTTAGCTGATGATGCCGAGTACGTCAGACTCTTTCATGATGAGGAGTTCCTCATTCTCGAGTTTGACTTCAGTACCGGACCACTTGCCGAAAAGGATTTTGTCGCCAGCTTTGACTTCCAGCGCAACGATGTCGCCGTTTTCGCCGCGAGCACCAGAGCCAACAGAGACGATCTCGCCTTGTGACGGTTTTTCTTTTGCTGTGTCAGGAATAATAATCCCGCCAGCTGTTTTCTCGTCTTCGTCAAGGCGGCGGACGAGTACGCGATCATGGAGGGGACGAAAGCCCATAGGTAGTCTCCTGAAAGTTATTGTGTTAAATCAACAAATTAAAACGTTTTTCTCAGGTGTTTCCTGAAATTACGAGGTGTGTAAGCACTCAATGCATTCGAGTGCTGGCAATCAAATATGAATTCTGTAGTGTTTGGTCAAGGGGTAGAAATTGAAAAATCCTCCATCGGTTAATGATTTTTTTTAGGGACCTACTCATCACGACTGTGTGTCTTTCGTTCTATGATGGCATATCTTATTAGGATGGCGGGGTAATTAGTGAATTATAGGTAGCGCTATGAATAAAGTTCTGTTTTTCTTGGTCGTCATGAGCATGGCGTTTTCTATTGTAGCAAATGCTCAGGAGAGTAGGGCCTTTATTCAATCACCGGTATTCACGCCGGCAGTCGATTACGCAAAGTTTCCCAAATTTGAGAACTGTCAGGAAGAGCGTGTGCGGGAAGTAAAGTACCATGCATGTCGAGATTCGCGTGCTTTGTATGAAGCAGCGTTGGCGGATGCTGAGACGAAAGACCAGCCCTTGATGGTGATTTTCGGATTCAACAAATGCCCGTACTGTGTGGTGTTGGAGCGTGGGATTTTTAATCCAGACCGTCCTGTGCGGGGAGGTAATGTTGCGCGTTATTTTTCCACGGCTGAACTGGAAACCTATATGGCTAAAAAGCAGGCACTCACCATACCGGTGTTGCGATTGCATGCTCGTTCTGAGCATGGGCTAAAGCTTGCGGATGAATTGGGTATTACCAATATGGCCAAAGACCGGGGTTGGCATCGTGTGTGGTCACCATTTGTGGTGCTTGTGAACCCGAAAACCGGGTCAATGACCTCTGAAAGCGAGTGGGAAGCTAAGGACGTTTACTGTGACTGGTCAGCCAATATTGCAGTGTCACTGGAAAAAGTAGGCATGACCCAAGAAGGTATTCCTTACACAGATAGAACGCGCTGCCCAAAAAAATAATAATCACAATTGTGGTGCATTTCGAAAATGCATCAAAGTGTTATAATTGATCTAGATTCTCAAGGATGGAGCGACGGTGTTTTGCTGCATTTTTTTCTATGCGTACCAGGCGTTCCTCGTAATCTGGATGATTTTCAAGGGGCGCAAAGACTGGCTGAGTTGTAAGCTTTAAAAATGCCATATCTTTTTCAATCAAATAATCAATCCAGATTAATGCCTGGTCAGGAGCATTATTGATCATATGCCAGGCGGCGCCGCCGAAGATGTCTTCAATCATCGGAAAATCAGCGGGTGTGGTACCTTCATAAAAATCTGTCAGTTTGTCACAAACCTTATCTGCGTTTGGATTGGATGCTTGTTTGTATACAAAACATACTTTCGCCATCCAGTCTCCGTCGGTCATTCTTAGTGGAGCAGCATCAAGCAGTTGTTCAGCATTTAATGTTTCATCCATCCATGTTGATGCTTTTGGGTAATCTTTCAATAAGTACGCAGTTTCATCATTTTCTATTGAGTTTGGAACTTGTTCCAGATGGAAACGTGCTTGCTCTTTATCTCCGGTTAATGCGTAGAAAAAGGCTTTGTCATAGTCAGACTGGACAATTTTCTCTGCAGCTTCTTGCATATCTATATCAACATAGAGATAGGTAAGGTCAGAGGTTACGTAAAAATCATTGGGCGTGAGCTTATATGCTTCCAACAGCAGCTCATGGGCGCGTTTATAATTCCCCTGATTCCATAAAAGAAATGAACTCATATCAAGTGCGCTAGATGTTTTGGGATTCCAGTGTAGGTTAGCCAGAGCTGCCTCAAGGGCACCATCTACATCTTTTGTATAAATTTTTGCTTCCGCAACTCTGTTTAAAGTATCTGGGGATAATGCGTCCCGTGATAATGCTTCTTCATAGATGATAACGGCTTCAGCAAAGCGCCTGAGTTTCATCAACGCATCACCTTTGTAGTGTCTGGCTTCGACGTAATTGGGCCTTAAATCGATGGCTTGTTCGCTGAAGGAAATTGCATCTTCATAGCGATTTTCTAGTAAGGCTAAGGCGGCTGAAGCGACATAAAGTTCAGGAAGGTTCGGGGCGAGTCTGTCGGCTGCTGCTATGTTAAATTTCATTGCTTCGATGATATCATCAAGAGGTTTATTCTGATAGCGATATGTAAGGCTGTGAGTAATCGCGAGAGCAGCGTATGCATTTGCATAATTAGGGGCAATCGCTATGGATTTTTTATACTCTGCTATTGCGCTATCGAGTGAAACATCAGTTTGTCTATAACGTAGTGCGTTAGCACGCAGGAAAGCTTCTTTCGCTTGTGTGGGTATACTGTCACTCGTAAGCAGGATTTTAGGCAGGTCTAAGTGTTCGGAAACTTTACCAACTATCTCTTGAGCGATTTGTTCTTGAGCTGAGAAGAGGTTTCCATCTGCTAGCACACTATCCCATGTGTTTGACCACACATGTTGGTCAGATTGAGAGTCAATAAATTGGGCTGTGATACGTAGCGTATCACCAGATTGGCGAACGCTTCCTTCTAACACGTATTTCACACCCAGTGCTTGGCCAATCTCTCCAATTTGTATGTCTTTGTCACGAAATGAAAAAGCTGATGTCCGTGAGGAAACTTTTAGTGATTTTCTGGCGGCCAGATAATTCAATATTTCTTCGGCAACTCCATCTCCGAAATATTGCTGACCACCCGTAGGGCTCATATCAATGAACGGAAGTACCGCAATAGATGCCTCTGGAGTTAGAGTGGCGATAGGTGCAGATTGTTGCGGTCTTTGGTTAGGAGGAGTGCTAACAGGTGATCTTCCGGTACTTATTACAAAGACAAGGCAGAAGGCTATGGCAAGAGCACCGTAGGGCAAATATTTACGCCACTGGTTTTTGTTAATAGGCTTTGCCGTAGCTGATTGACTTGCTGTGTTGGTTAAGGTGGATGTATCCATCTTAGACTCAGGAAGAGATAGCATTTCGCGCGAAGACGAAGATTGTGAGACGCTAACTTCCTTGACTTCTACCTTACCGATAAACATGAAACCCCGGTTAGGTATTGTTTTTATCAAGCGTTGGGTTGTACCGTTATCGCCAAGGGTCGTTCGGGCTGCATAAACCCGGCTACTCAGCGCTCCTTCTGAGACTTCCCGGCCATTCCAGATTTCTGTGTTGATATCAGCTTTAGAAACAACTTTTTCATGGTTGCTGATCAAAAGTTCAAGAAGGGCGTAGACTTGAGGTTCGATTTTTAGCGCAGCGCCGTTTTGAATCAGCTCGCGTTTGCTCGTATCAAGCTCAAAGTCTTCAAATCTGTAATACACGACTACCCCTGTTCATTATTAGCCCAACCAATTCTGGTGCTTTTAAACCAGTTGTACCCCCTAAAGCCTGGTCTAATGAAACGCGTGTACGGTAAGCATACTCCCCCATAGAATACCGATAACTGCTATGGCTGATATCATAACCACTTAATTTTCATAAGCAAATCGAACTATTGAACGGCTTGGTGGATAAAATTGTATCCTCTAGAAGATGTCATCCATTGGTTAGGCTAAGTGCCTGTATGAGCATATTTTGCCAGAAATGATTCCCTTTTGCCTGATGATGAGCACAATCTGATTTCTTGAGGGGCAGTATTTTTGTCAGTGCTCTGTAGGTTGGTGTGTATTCTCCGGTTCAGAATTGACATAGGCCTTTCGGTCACGCCAAATTTTGTCATTTTTTTCAATAAAATCAATATCTTGATATCTCTCAAGGTTTCTCAAGGTTTCTCAAGATGCACAAAATGTTGTTGTGGGTCATGGTCTGAGAACAAATTGATCGGCCTGGGAATGTGTAAACTAAAGGCTTGTGTTGGTTAGCATCCAGGACCTCAAAATTAAAGGATTAGAGCAATGAGCGTAACAGTAGATTTTAGCAACTTGGCAGCCGATTTTGATGCGACAACAATTGATGTGTCGGTTGATACAACGCTGACAGCAGGGCCAACTGGGGTTTTGTATACGAATGGGGCAGGAGATGAAATTACCCTGTTTGGCAGTGGTTTTACTTTTAATATGGACGATGTTCTCATCGGTGGGATAGTTGGCGAAGAAGTTACATCAGATTTCGCGGAAATTGACCTTGGCAATGATGATGCCTTTGGGGAAGGTGATGTCATTTTTAACAATCTCCCCAGTGTGTCCGCTGCTGATTTCCTGTTTGAGAGTGGCACGGTTACTGAGATAAGAAATGCCTTCTTTGGGAATATTCTTTCCGGCGATGACACTTTCGATCTTGCCAATGCTGGCGATTTCACGGTTCGAATAGATGTTGCAGGTGATGGTGTTCAGTCAGCCGCCACTGACTTTCGTGGGGGTGACGACCTTTTTACAGGCGGTATGAATAGCTTTTCCGATGTAGTGGTGCTTACAGGTGATCTTGATAATCTTTTAGCAGGGGGGCGCGGTGTTGGTGGGAATGATACATTCCAATCAGTGGGCAGTTTCGTTCGCGGTGATTTTATATTTGTGTCTGCGGGTGCCAATGCTGTTGGCGGAAATGATATTATACAGCCCCTCACCCTTGTCGATAATAGTATTAGCAGGATTAACCTCGAAGGAGATGCGAACACAGTATTCGGTTCTCTGATCGGTGGTGACGACCTCCTTGATGCTTCTGGTGCAGATAATACTGGATTCTCAGGCTTGCTGTCTCTAAATGGCGATGCTGTTAGCATAGTAGAGGGAGGGTTGGTTGCTGGCGGAGATGATCGAATTTTAGGATCAGATAACACCACAGCTGCTTCTGGTGATTTTGCTACTGTATCCGGCTTTGGGCAGGGAGGTAACGATGAAATCTTGGCAGGTAGCGGCGATGATACGTTACGTGGAGATGCGTTTACAATAACAAGTACGGGTTTCCTTCGCGGTGGTAATGATCGCATTTTTGGTGGTGGTGGGGATGACCTGATATTTGGTGATGAACAGATTAATACTGATGGAGGTATGGTTATCGGCGGTAATGATATTCTCGTTGGTAATCAGGGCGATGATACCATTAGCGGCGGCGGCGGTAATGACCGTGTTCAGGGGGACATAGGTAATGATATCCTGAACGGCGATGATGGCGATGACGTGTTGCTGGGTGTCTTTGACAATGATCAGTTGCGCGGTGGAACGGGTAATGATTTGTTGCGCGGTGGAGAACAGGATGACTTGCTGCTAGGTGGCAATGGCATGGACACGCTGGCAGGTGGAACTGGTCGAGATACACTTGGCGGTGGAGCCGGTAACGATAGCCTTGAGGGCAGGGGTGGATTCGATACGCTGGATGGCGGCGCTGGAAATGACACGCTAAACGGTGGTTCAAATGCTGATGTTTTCGTATTCTCAGGTGTTTTTGGCAATGATGTCATTGAGGATTTTGCTGACACCTCAAATGCTGAAGATATTGATCTTTCTGGCGTCTCTTCAATCACGGATTTTGCAGATCTGGAACAAAACCACCTCTCTTTGGTAAATGGTGTTGCCACTATCGATGACGGGGCGGGGAATACGATTACCCTGCTGGGGATCACGACAACCGCGAACCTCGATGCCAATGATTTTATATTTTGATCGCTGGTATCTGGATGACTAAATAGCATTGCGCGTCTGGGGTGGGAACAAGACCGCCGTCTGAAAAACCCGCCACTAATACTGGCGGGTTTTTTGTTGATATGGCTGCTGAAGCGTCGTCGCTTCGATTAGAATCGGGACGACGCTTTAAGCCCTTGATTTAAAGCATTTGCGACAGCGGAGCGTTCACACTTTGCTTGGAAATACTTTAGCGGTTATTTTTTCCGCGCCCGCGTAATGTGCCATCCTCCCAATACGTATCATTGGTCTGAGGGTCGACATAGTAATAACGATCATCATACCGATCATAGCGTCGATCATTATGGTCGCGTGCGCGTCCAAAACAATCGCCAGCACGGTTACATCCAATAACAGCGCCAGTGACGGCGCCAACACCTGCGCCAATGGCAGCGCCTTGACCTGGCCGGCCTGCAATAACTTCGCCTGCTAGTGCGCCAGCGGCGGCACCAGCAGCGGCGCCAAAAATGGCATTACGTTCCGCTGTGCCAGATGCAGTGCATCCTGTTGTTAAGAATAGACCGACACAGGCAATGGCGATGGTTGGGGTTATTGGCGTACGGGTGATTAGGTTTTTCATGGGAGGTCCTTTCAGCAGTTTCTATACATAGACGCAAAGTAGGGAAAATTACTCTCTGACGATACTATAGCTACAAGTTGAACATGTAATCTTACTAAAATTCGTGGCAAGAATATGTGTGCATTTTGTTATATAGCTTTGGTGCCTGGCTAACAGTTATCTTTTGAAAATTGTTAACCTTACAATCTATTTAGATTAAAACATTGGCAGGCTGGTTGATCTCAATTCAGGTCAACTGGCTATAAACGATACAAGACGGTATTAGCTTACTAAAGCGTCGTTGCTTCAATCGTAATCGGGACGGCGCTTCAAGTCATTGTTTCGGTATATTTCCAGCTCAACCGGTAGCCATTTGAGCTGGAAATACTTTAAAGGTATCCTTAGAGCCGATCTATATTCCGATGCTATTACCCAACACGATCGCTAAAGCAAAGAAAAGCGATCCAACCACCATTACATTCGTCAATTTTAAGTCTTGTTTCCCCATTGAAAGGTCCTTTAGGTGTGAACCGACTTCGAGACAGTTTCCCAATAGATTTACTGCAACGAAGTCGGATTTCTCTCTCCCCCGGTTGTTCACCGGACCACATGGGGTACATGCGTATTTTCAGGCAAAAAGTCATGTCCTGAAATTTGGGTACAATGAGGAAGAGTAATAATGCGGATGAAGGCCACGGGTTGTTCAGATTGAGACCTGATGTTGACTTTATATGGGCTTATCGAGGCTAGGCGTCAAAACACAGATATCGACGAATCGGTGAGCTGTTTGTGAATATCGGTTAGTCGAGGTGCTTCGTAGTAAAAAAGTACCGATTTCTTACTCTTTCTGCCATAGTTTACCGATAATTCGGGCTTGTTCGGGCGTCAAAACAGGCTACTCAGAAGGTCTAAGAATAGTATCAGGGTCGACTATGGCAGAACGCAGCGCTACGGCGCCTTTTTCTTTTTATGAATGGATGATTGCGCGCCGTTATCTGGGGGCTACGCGTTCAGGCAAGGGTGTTTCTCTTATCTCGATGATCGCTTTTGGCGGGATCATGCTAGCTGTGGCGGTCCTGATCGTTGTGATGGCAGTGATGCAAGGCTTCCGAGCGAAATTATTGGATCAGCTGTTGGGCTTGAACGGTCATGTTTATGTGGAGAAATTTGAGCCCATTGACGATTACGAATCTTTAAGTGCAAAGCTGAGGGGAATTGGTGCGGTTAATAATGCTGCTCCAGTTATTCAGGTCCCTGTATATATTGTTTCCAAACGTAGTGAGACTGGTGCTGTTGTGGTGGGCATCAGCAAAGAAAATTTACTGGAACGTGAAGTGCTTGCATCTCCAGATGCATTGGTTTCAGGGTCCTATGACAGTTTTGAAACTGGCCCAGGTAAGGCTGATGAAGTGGTCATTGGAACGGGGCTAGCCTGGCGCTTGGGAGTGACTGCAGGTGACTATATTCAGCTGATATCGGGACGAGGGGCGGAAACTGCTTTTGGGCCTACAATTGCGAAAAAGGATTATCGTGTTGGAGCTGTCTACTCAGTAGATAATTCTGAATTTGATGGTTTGTTTATCTTCATGCCTCTTGACCAGGCGCAATTATTTTTTCGTTATCCGGATACGGTGCAAAAACTGGAACTGCGTGTGAACGACCCGGATGATATTGACCCTGTTGTCGAGGAGATCGCACAAAATGCGTCAGGATATCGTGTTACTGACTGGCGGCAGGTCAATGCTTCTTATTATAATGCGTTAAAAGTCGAGCGCGCTATGGTCAGGATGATCCTCTTCCTGATTGTGGCAGTTGCAGCGTTAAATATTGTCACTGGGTTGATAATGCTTGTGAAGGATAAAACCAGAGATATAGCTATTTTGAGGACGATGGGCGTTACTCAGGGAGGCATAATGCGGATCTTTTTTATCTCCGGATCTATGATTGGCGTACTTGGGACGTTAGCAGGCCTTATTCTGGGAGCTCTTTTTGTAACTTATATTGCACCTGTGGAAATTTTCTTGTCAGAGGTCATTGGATTTCGCCTCTTTCCTGCTGATATCTATCTCTTCTCTGAGATACCCGCCGAGATTCAAGTCACTGAAACATTTTTTGTTGTGATATGGACATTGTTTATGTCGTTTATCACTACACTCTACCCTGCATGGCAAGCGGCAAAACTCGATCCGGTGGAGGCGTTGCGTTATGAGTAATATCGATAAAATGTCTAGTGCAATTGTGGAAATGCACAAAGTCAACCGATCATTTGGCGAGTTGAACGTCTTGCAAGATGTGGATTTCTCGCTTCAACGCGGGGAGATAATCGCTCTATTAGGGCCATCAGGTTCGGGTAAATCGTCATTACTGCATATTGCCGGGCTTCTTGAGGCACCCTCGAGCGGCGAGGTTGTTATCGATGGTCGCAAAACCTCTGATTTCTCGGATCGAGAACGCACACAAGTGCGCCGTGATGATCTGGGTTTTGTCTATCAGTTCCACCATTTACTGCCTGAGTTTGATGCACTTGGTAATGTTGCGTTACCTCAATTCATAGCAGGCAAATCAAAGCAAGCTGCAAATGAAGAAGCGGCACGATTGTTGAAAATAATGGGGCTTGGTGAGCGAATGCACCATCAGCCGGGGCAACTCTCTGGCGGTGAGCAGCAACGAACAGCGATTGCACGCGCCCTTGCCAACAAACCGAAAGTATTATTCGCCGATGAACCGACGGGGAATCTCGATATTAAAACTTCTGATACAGTCTTCGATGCCTTGATTTCTCTTGTG
This sequence comes from uncultured Caulobacterales bacterium, assembly GCA_964529135.1. Taxonomy (GTDB): domain Bacteria; phylum Pseudomonadota; class Alphaproteobacteria; order Caulobacterales; family Parvularculaceae; genus CALLPQ01. The sequence goes on from CAZGVP010000020.1 coordinate 10,908, forward strand.
CGTGACGAAGGACTGTCAGCAATGATTGCTACTCATGATCATGATCTTGCAAGAAAAATGGACCGTGTCTTGACGATCAGGGATATGACTCTTGTGCTTTGGGAGGACTGATGGTGGTCAGCGCCTATCTTGTTCGCGAGCTTATTATATATCAGAGTTATTGATGGGTAGGCCATTGCGCTAGTTGGGGTGATGGAATTTTCCTTGTTTATGATGAGCCGGTTGTGGCAGCGCAAAATTGCGTTGGATCTGGAGAACAGTTTTGCAAGATTGACCTTGAACAGGGAGATCGAAGCGAGGCGTTGCAATTAAGGGTTGGCGGGTATTATGGGCCTCAAGTAGCCCATGCGGCAGTGATATTTCAAACTTGGCATACTCGAAACCCTGTTCTTTGATAAAACGCACTAGTAATCGGTTTGTTTGCGCTCTCAAGGCCTAGTATCAGAGCTCTCGATAATATTGATTTGAATAATCGATTTGGCAAAAGCAACAAAGTCTGGGATATGAGAGGACGATATGCAAATCAAATATAAATAGATATCTAAACTTACAGGAGACACTGGAATGTCGCTCAAAGGATCTAAAACTGAAGACAATCTCAAGGCCGCTTTTTCCGGCGAAAGCCAGGCTAACCGTCGCTACCTTTATTTTGCGCAAAAAGCTGACATTGAAGGTTATAATGATGTAGCCGCTGTTTTCCGCTCTACAGCTGAGGGCGAAACGGGGCATGCTCACGGGCACTTGGAATTTCTTGAAGAAGTTGGTGATCCTGCTACGGGCGAACCTATTGGTGATACGGTTGCAAACCTGAAATCTGCGATAGCCGGCGAGACACATGAATATACAGATATGTATCCAGGTATGGCGCGCACTGCCCGTGACGAAGGGTTTGATGAAATTGCTGATTGGTTTGAAACACTAGCCAAAGCAGAAAAATCCCATGCGGGTAAATTCCAAAAAACGCTGGATGAAGTTGCTAGCTAAATTCTGGTGTTGTGTTTGACGGGGGCTACCCCCGTCAACGTTTAGGGTTTGGGCCAGATATATTTTGAAGGCCTATCTGAATTTTTTATAAGGTTGGTCGCATGTCTGACGACGAGCGTTCAGGTAATAGTCGCCCAGGAGGCGAAGTGAAACGTGAAGGGTCGCTTGATGCACCAACGCGCCATCCAATCCCGTGGAAAGATGAAGAATTCTATGACGAGGCAGCCTTCGATAAAGAATTTCGCAGGGTAGCGGATGTTTGTCATTCATGCAGGCGTTGCTTTAATCTTTGTGATAGTTTTCCTACACTCTTTGATCGCATTGATGAGAGTGAAAATGAAATCGTTGAAGATCTGACCGCGAAGGATATCAAGGATACTGTTGATGGTTGCACACTCTGCGACATGTGTTTTCTCACGAAATGCCCTTATGTTCCTCCCCACGAGTTTAATATTGATTTTCCACATTTGATGTTGCGCTATCGTGCAATAGAACAGCGCAAAGGTGAGGTAAGTCAGGCCGATCAACAATTGGTGAAAACAGATCGTAATGGAACCCTTGCCAGGCCAGTTGCAGGTGCTGTTAATTGGGTAACAAACAAAAAAAATAAAACCGTCCGGACACTCATTAATAATATTGCTGACGTTCATCCTGAGGCGACCCTCCCAAAATTCAATACGCGAACGCTGAAGTTTCGTGCTGGCAAGAGCCGTGAAATCAACAGGCACGCTCCGGCTTATGGGAAACGAAAATTGGCTATATACGCCACTTGTTTTTCTAATTTTAACAAGCCAGAAATTGGTGAAGCGATGCTCGATGTTCTTGCTCACAATGGTATTGAAGCTGAAGTGGTTTACCCTGCTTGTTGTGGTATGCCGGAGTTGGAGCAAGGTAACATCGCAAAAGTCGCAGAGAATGCTGAAAAAGTTGCAAATGCGTTACGGCCGCTGGTTGACCAAGGCTATACAATTATGGGCCTCGTGCCGTCATGTTCGCTTATGTTGAAGTTTGAATGGCCTTTAATACTGCCCGATAATGAAGATGTAAAAGCGCTTTCATCTGTTACAATGGACTTTGATCAATATTTGGTGGATGTTTCTAAAAATGAGGGTTTGGCAGAAGGATTAAAGCCTGTAAAAGGCGGGGTGACGCTTCACATCTCTTGCCACAGTCGAGCGCAAAATATAGGTCAAAAATCCACAGAACTCCTTAAGCTTATTCCTAACACTGACCTTACGGTAATTGAGCGTTGCTCAGGCCATGGTGGGACTTGGGGTGTGAAGAACGAAAACTTCGAGACGGCCCATAAGGTAGGAAAACCAGTGGCCAGAAAAGCGCTTGACGCGCACAATGCATTTGTTGCCTCAACATGCCCCTTATCGTGTGATCATATCATAACAGGTATCGATCGATTGCAAGATGGAGCTGCGCCTGCACGATCCTGGCATCCTATAGAGATTTTTGCCAAAGCCTATGGGCTGTAATCTAAAAGATTTTAATATCGTTTCATGAGGGCCTGATTATATGAATAATGTTGTTAGTTTTAATGCCGCTGCGGATACTGAACCGCGAGATCGGTTTGAGATCATCCGTTCTGATATTATGGATATGGTGGATTACACCAAAGTACGGGCTGCAAAACGCAAAAGCCTTGTCGGAATAAAGAAACATCGCCGGGTGCCAATTGGTCCTCATGCGACCTTCTATTTTGAAAATTATGATACAATGTGGCTTCAAATTCATGAAATGCTTTACATTGAAAAAGGTGGAGAAGCGCAAATACCTGATGAGTTAGCTGCCTATAATCCATTAATTCCCAAAGGGCGTGAGCTAATCGCAACGCTTATGTTTGAAATTGATGATGAGATGCTGAGAAAATCTATACTGGGTAGACTTGGAGGTGTGGAAGAAACTGTATTCATTAAGTTTGGTGCTAATGAGGTTATTGCTACTGCTGAAGAAGATGTTGATCGTACAACCGCTGATGGAAAGGCATCTTCAGTGCAATTTTTGCACTTTAATTTCACTGATGTGCAAATCGAAAATTTTAAATCATTTGACGGTGATGTGATGCTTGGCATTCGTCACGAGAACTACCCTCATATGACGCTACTACAAGAAGAAACCTTAAAGTCTCTTGAGCAAGATTTTGCGTGAGTTAATATGCATAAACATAGTAAAATTTCTCTCCTCAGGTCGAGAATGAGAAAAGTGTATGTTAAAATTTTTATTCAATAGAAGAGCGCTAATTTTTTTCTTGTTTTGACGGTTTTTCTTCTTGTTGAAAATTGATCATAGCACATGCGATTATCTTCTTTTGTAAGTTGTGGATTTATTTATCAGAGAGTAAATTCTTTATTTTGTGGTGTATTGATTATTGTTTTTCCACTTAGTAAGCGCATTCAGGGCGCGAGCACATTGTGCTTGTTTTTTTGCGCGACCTTTCTCTTTACCTTTTAGACGTTTTCCTTCCGCATTTTTTTGCGGTACGTCTATTTCTGGGAATAAGCCAAAATTGACATTCATTGGTTGGAAGGTTTGTTTTTTGTTGCTGGATAAATGCCCGCCAGTAATATGCCCTAATAATGCGCCTAGCGCTGTTTCTGAAGGCGGTGGGGTAAAGGCGATATTGGCGGCATCACTTGCTGCAAAGCGACCGCATAATAATCCGATAGCAGCACTCTCCACATACCCTTCGACGCCTGTTATCTGGCCGGCAAACCGCAATCTTGGCATTTCTTGTAGGCGCAGGGTACGGTCCAACAGGCGTGGACTGTTAAGGAAGGTATTTCTGTGTATGCCGCCAAGACGGGCAAACTGTGCTTTTTCTAACCCCGGTATCATGCGCAAAATATCCGTCTGTGCGCCATACTTAAGTTTAGTCTGAAAACCGACCATATTATACAAAGTACCAAGTTTATTGTCTTGGCGAAGTTGCACGACAGCATAAGGTTTTTTTTCTGGTTGATGCGGGTTGGTTAACCCCACTGGCTTCATGGGACCAAAGCGTAATGTCTCGGGGCCGCGCTCAGCCATGACTTCAATAGGCAAGCATGCTTCAAAATAGGGGGTATCTTTTTCCCATTCTTTGAATTCGGTTTTGTCGCCATCAATCAAAGCTTGTATAAAAGCTTTGTACTGATCTTCATCTAATGGACAATTGATATAATCTGCACCATCACCGCTTGGGCCTTTTTTGTCATATCTTGATTGATACCAGGCTTTATCGAAATCAATGCTATCTTTGTGAATAATGGGGGCTATTGCATCAAAGAAAGCAAGGGCATCTTCGCCAGTAAGAGCATGAACGGCGTTAGCGAGGCTAGGTGATGTTAGTGGTCCCGTGGCGATAATAACATTGCCCCAATCTTTTGGCGGCAACCCTTCAACTTCTTCTCGGGTAATCGTAATATTTGGGTGTGCTTCTAAGTGGGCTGTTACAGCGTCAGAAAAAGCGTTTCGATCAACAGCGAGGGCACCGCCAGCTGGAACCTGATGGGCGTCAGCGCATTTCATAATGAGAGAATTGCACTGACGCATTTCTTCGTGGATTAAGCCAACTGCATTATTTTCAGCGTCGTCGGAACGAAATGAGTTAGAGCAAACGAGCTCTGCCAAGCCTGCTCCCTGATGCGCGTCAGTTGTACGCATGGGACGCATTTCGTGTAAAATGACATTACATCCAGCTTCAGCTGCCTGGAATGCGGCTTCGGATCCGGCGAGGCCACCACCGATTACATGAATGAGGGACAAATGGTTAACTCCAAGAAAAGGGACGAAATCATCTTATTAGCAGGCTTATTAAACCCAACGTTGCATATAAACAATTGTCACTGCTGTGTCTTTGGTTAAGCTAAACTATTGGTAATATAATAGATAATCGGGCTCATACATGCGTTGGAATATTTGGTCAGTAGCGGGTGAGGCCTTGAATTTTGGTGGGCGCCGAATGGAAACAATCATGCGAGTCGCTTGGTTGCCTGTTGTGTTATTGCTAATTGTTCAAATGGTGTCGGTGTTTTTAACCTTGTCGATTACGCTTGGAACGTCGGTTACCTTTCGACAATCAGTCACTTATCTTGCTGCGCAAGATGCCTATGCGCAGTTCGCTGCGGTTGCTTGGCAAAGCCACCCAAGGCAAATGTTTTTAGTTACTGGTGGGGCTATGCTGGTGAGTCTAATCCTGATTGCTTCTTTTATGGCGCCGTTGATCCGTTATGCTGCCACAGGAGAAAAACCAGCATCGGGATTGATCAGACTGCCCTTTGGGAGGGACCAGATACGGTTTTCCCTTACGGCTTTGCTAGGAGGATTCGTCTCTATTGGCGTTCTCTTTGCGCCTTTAATGGCCGCTATCGGAGCGATTAATAGGCATTTCTTCGGGCTTATTGCTAATACCAAACTTGAAGACCATGTAAAATTTCCATTCCCGGATAGCTTGCACTCTGTTTATGAGGTAAATGTTGCGGACATAATAACGACAGCAGGTAAATGGTGGGTATTTGGGTTGCCAGTATCATTATTATTGTTGTGTGGCCCGTTGGCGGGATTATTAGTCGGATTAATGCTTCGACATTTTCATCCGTCTAAACGTCACTTGGCCATGGCGGCTGAAGCAAATCCCATATTGCGTGTCGTAACAGTTACAGGGGTAACGCTAGCAGTTGTTGGAATTTTGTGGGGGTTGATTGCCGGTGTTATTCCGCGTCCACCTTATAGTTTAGGAGAAGGTTTTGCATTGGGTACACCATTGGCTCAAGTCTTAGGTGTTACAAACTTATTTCTAGGCGGTTTTATCGGATTGTTACCAATGCTGGACACGCCTTTTCGTCAATTTGCCTTATTTTCTGTTTTGCTGATTGTTATCATTTTTTATTTTAATCTTCGATTGTTTGCTTGGCCGGGGTCAGCAGTGATTGGAAAGTCCCTATTGTTGCGCAATGCATTGACCGTATCGCGCGGTTGGAATTTATCCCGTATAATCGCGGTTTTTATTCTGATTTTTGTAATCACTTTTGTTATGCAGGGCGTCATTAATTTTGCCCTTAATCAAGTTTTGGTACCAGTGATCTTGTATATGCATGGTTTGCTCGTAACAACTACACGCCTAATCAATTCTGGTGTCTCTGCGGATTGGATTTTGCCTATTGCGCAATGGACCTGGAATTTGGCTCGTCTTCTAGTCAATATATTCTGGATGTTCTTTAGTTATGGCGTTCTTGCTGGGCTTTATGGCCGGCTTTATGCCCATGTAACTGCTACTCGCTCATATTTGCCGATGTAAGAATGTTCCTATATGCAGGTTGCATATAGGAAAATCATTAAATTCTGTATGGGAACCACTGAGATAATATAATAAGTGCGTTTTCTAATTTTTTGAAAACGATCAATCAAAAAGATAAACGCGTCTCGTTTTGAATCGTTTTTGAAGTTTGCGAGGCAAGGGACAATTAAGCTACTGAAATCATTGGTGCAGCTTCGGGTAAATCTTCTCCAAAAGCGCGTTGATAAAATTCCGCCACAGTGGGGCGTTCAAGTTCATCGCACTTGTTGAGAAATGTCACGCGGAAAGCATAGCCAATATCTTTAAATATTTCAGCATTTTGTGTCCATGTGATGACGGTGCGAGGACTCATGACCGTAGAGATATCTCCGTTCATGAATGCATTACGGGTCATATCAGCAACACGCACCATAGCATCTATTTTGGCACGCCCTTCTTTATCGTCATAGCTTGGGCATTTGGCGATAACGATTTCTACTTCTGCTTCATGTTCAAGATAGTTTAGTGCTGTTACTAGCGACCAGCGGTCCATTTGGCCTTGATTGATTTGTTGAGTGCCATGATACAACCCGGTAGTGTCGCCTAGACCAATCGTATTGGTGGTTGAGAATAAACGGAAGAACGGGTTGGGGGTGATCACCTTATTTTGGTCAAGCAGGGTGAGGCGCCCTTCTGCTTCTAGAATCCGTTGTATCACAAACATTACATCTGGTCGTCCTGCATCATATTCATCAAAGATCAATGCAACAGGGCGTTGAAATGCCCATGGCAAAATACCTTCTTTGAATTGAGTAATCTGGACACCGTTTTCAACAACAATTGCATCGCGGCCAATCAGATCGATCCGGCTGACATGGCTATCAAGGTTTATGCGAACGCTGGGCCAGTTGAGACGGGCTGCAACCTGTTCAATATGAGTCGACTTACCGGTACCGTGATACCCTTGAACCATCACGCGGCGATTATAGGTAAAACCAGCCAGAATCGACAAGGTCGTTTCTGGGTCAAAGCGGTACGCATCGTCTACCGGCGGCGAGTACTCACTTGGTTTTGAGAAAGCTGGTATTTCCATATCAACATCAACACCAAACAAATCTCTGGCTGAGGCGGTGGTATCGGGTTCAGGGAGGATAATATCTTCAGATACGGTGGACATATTCGAAAAGCTCGCTGGGAATGAGAAATTTCATGAACAGTCGCCCGTATAGGGCTAGATTTCAAGAGGTGGCAGCAGCTTGAATGAGTTCATGGCGTCGCAGGCAATCTGTCGGGCCATATTGTTGGAGCTTGTGTAATACCTGCCTTGCGGCAAAGTTCTTTCACTGAGGTTTCCTGATCCGTTTGGTGTAACAAAAAATGCTATCCGCGCATCCGTAAATTTTGTTTTCTTCGTCAAATTTTCCTTCTACTCACAATGAGTATCATAAATGGAAAATTCCAGCTTTAAATGGATCAATTATTGGGAAGTACGTCAATACATTTATATTTTTAAGGGCACTATTGGGTATCGTATTTTGGTATAGACGTGTGGTCACAAAATGATCAGGCAGTGAGAAAAAAATAAAGCGTATTAAAATAACTCTTTTATGAGTATGAATTTTGTTTGAGTATCATACTCATTATTTTTTGCTTAGCAGATTTTTGCTTTCTTTAAAATCTGGTGGGCTTTAACTACAGCTTGCAGTTGCTCTTCAGCACTTCGATCACCTTCATTGGAGTCAGGGTGAAATTTCCGCAATAACTCAGCGTAGCGTTTCCGTATCTCATTACCTGGAGCTGTTGGCGGCAAACCCATGGTTTCAAATGCGCTTTCCTGCAATTTGGTCAGGCGTTTGCCCTCGCGGAAAGTACCTTTTTCTATAGCTTTTGCTTTGGCTGCTTCACCGAGTACGCCAAACGCGTCAGCCATATCAGCAGCT